>JAIXSW010000520.1 GCA_027484495.1 Gammaproteobacteria bacterium | reverse complement strand
CTGCGTTCAGTGCGAGCAAGTTGGTTTGTTCTGCGATGCCTTTAATCACATCCAGCACAGCGCCGACCTGGTTCGCATCTGTCTCCAGTTTCAGAATGACTTCCGATGCTTCCTGCACGTTGGTCGCCAACTGACGGATGTTGTTAACTGTGATGCCGACTGTTTGCTGGCCGCGATCTGCCGCGGTATTGGAGTCATTGGCGGCGCTGGAAGCTTCATTGGCGCTGCTTGCCTCGGCAATGACACTGTTGCTCATATCATCGACAGCAATTTTGGCTTGATCTGCTGCCCTACGCTGGACGGCGATAGTTCTGTTGGTGTCGTCAGTCAGCTGATTTAAGTCTTTGGCCAATGAAGATAAAGGCAGCGCGGTATTGACGATTTCCTTGACCACACCCTGCAGTTTTTCCATGAAGGAGTTAAACCAGTAGGCCAGGTCACCTAACTCATCTTTAGATTTTGTTTCGATGCGAACGGTCAAATCGCCGTCTTCTTTGGCAAGGTCACGTAACGAGCGGATAATGTGTCCAAGGCTGCTGTCGATGCCGCGTACCACTGGCAATGCGGTACCAAATAGCGCCAGTACGGTGATCACCATCATGATCACACCGACGGTGATCATCTGCGAGGCCTGGCCATTGGCATCATCAATCGAATTTTTGAACTGACTCAGCTGTACATCGCGAAAAGATGTCAGTTTTTTCACGGTGTTTTCGTAATCCGCATTCATTTTTTGCGAGCGTTCACCAATCGATGCCATGTCCGCAGTGTTGCTGACCATCTCTTGTGACACTTTAAACGCGACAGCGTAATACGCATCAAATGACTGCAGGATCTGACTGACTTCGCGGCTCACTTCAGATTCGAGCTGGCCGACCGTCGTTAATTGCTTTTTCATTTGCTCGGCGAGTTTATTGGCGCCATTCAGGGCCTCTTCGTCACCCGTCGTCACGGCGCTGGCGAGCGATTCCTTCAGCCGTTCCAATGACACCAGAGCGCTTTCAGAAGCTTGCAACACCGGGAATTGAATATCCCTGGTGTTTTCCAACGTTTTTACGTTGCTCAGTGCGGTTTTAGTCGAAAGCCCCAAAAACACCACGAACATCAGGGTGCCTATGAGGGGAATTAAATAGATTTTTTTCGCAATCGAAAGGCGTTGCAAAAATTCCATAGATGAATACCCCGTTGGATCAGCGCAATGGCCGGTTTTATTTTGAATGTCTTTGATTTGAAATCAATTGCCAGTATAGACAGCAAATCCTGATGCCGCTGCAATCTCAACGCATTAGAACAGAATTTCTGAATGTAAAGAAAGGGATAGTGCAGAAAATTCGTGATTTGCTTATATAAATGAAACAGGCCCGACATGCGGGCCTGTTTTCGCAAAACTAATCTGCTTATTTGTTTTGTGCGCGTTCGAATGAGGTTTGGATCTCAGCTTTGGCTTCGGCTTTGTCGCCCCAGCCAATCACTTTTACCCATTTACCTGGTTCCAGTTCTTTGTAACGCTCAAAGAAATGCTGGATTTGCGCTTTTAACAGTTCAGGTACGTCATTAATGTCCTGAATATGGTCATAAATTTTGGTCAGTTTGCTGATTGGCACGGCCAGAACTTTGGCATCTTCACCGGCTTCATCAGCCATTTTCAGCACTGCAACAGGACGGCATTTGATCACCGCGCCTGGTACCAGTGGGTATGGTGTTGGCACCAGCACGTCAACCGGGTCACCGTCCAAAGACAACGTGTGGTTCACAAAACCGTAGTTACATGGATAGAACATTGGTGTCGACATAAAACGGTCAACCCAAACAGTACCGCTGTCTTTGTCGACTTCATATTTGATTGGGTCGGCATTGGCCGGAATTTCGATGATGACGTTGATTTCATCTGGCAGATTTTTTCCTGCCGGAACCAGACTTAAGCTCATGATGCTTCCTTATGCATTAAAAAATATGCCGCCTATTATAACGGCGGCGTCAAAAATGGCTATGTTTGTGCGGCCTGACTTTGGTCTGACGCCGCTTTTATTCAGGCCTGATGATACTTCAGGCAACTGTCGACTTCGTGTTTCGAACCCAGGATCACCGCAACGCGCTGGTGAATATCCATCGGTTGGATGTCCATGATGCGTTGATAGCCGGTTGAACTGGCGCCACCAGATTGTTCGACCAGAAAACTCATCGGGTTGGCTTCATACATCAGACGTAATTTATCTGGTTTGTTTGGATCTTTGTTGTCAGTCGGATACATAAAAATGCCGCCGCGACACAGGATGCGGTGGACATCGCCGACCATTGCCGCAATCCAGCGCATATTAAAGTTCTTGCCACGCGGCCCCGCTTTGCCCAGCAATAAATCGTCAACATAAGCCTGCATTCCTGGTTGCCAGTAGCGCTGATTGGACATGTTGATGGCAAATTCAGCCGTGACTGACGGAATGGCGACTTCTTCCTGAGTTAACAGGAATCCGCCATAGGTTTTATCCAGCGTGTAGAGGCGGGTGCCTTTACCTGTGGTCAGTGCCAGCATCGTTGACGGGCCATATAACACATAACCGGCAGCCAATTGCGCGGTACCTGGCTGTAAAAACTGCGCCGGGTCTGCAGCGTCGAGCCCGGCTTGTGCCGGCAGAATGGAAAAAATGGTACCAATCAGACTATTGATATCGGTATTGGACGAGCCATCCAGCGGGTCAAACGTTACCAGATAACGGCCTTGCGGATTGCCGGCGACCGTGTTGTCTTCTTCTTCACTGGAGATGGCTTTGACCACACCTGTTTCCAGAATCATGTCTTTGAGCAATTCATTGGCCAGCACGTCGAGCTTTTTCTGCGTTTCGCCCTGGATATTCTCATCCAGCGTGGAGCCTAATACGCCAGCCAACGCGCCTTGACCAACACGGAAGGAGATCTCTTTACAGGCAGCCAGAATGGTTTTAATCAGGGCAATCAGGTCGGTATCGACCCCATCTTGTCGCAATACGGGAGCCAGACGGCGCATCGGTGTTTCCTTCTGTTTGATGTAAGGTTGAGGACTATGCCGGTCTTCATTGAATTTCTGCGAGGGCTCTGCTGGCCGACCTGACATTGGATCCGGCCAGAGTTTAAAGAATCTGGCTAAAAATTGCATTTTTATCGCCGATTTTATTTCGAAAAAGCCGGTTGTTCTTTTGTTACAATGCGCTAAAACACCGGCTAAAAGGCTTGCGATTGTGGTCAGACGCAGCCAGATGCCGGTCCATAAATAGCAGGACTATTCAATGCATCTTCATATTTTGGGTATTTGCGGCACTTTTATGGGCGGCATTGCTGCCATCGCCAAGAGTTTAGGCCATCAGGTCACAGGTTCCGACGCCAATGTGTATCCGCCGATGAGCACACAGCTCGAAGAGCTGGGCATTAGCCTGACGCAGGGCTATGACCCGGCACAACTGGAACCTGCACCGGATTTGGTGATCATTGGCAACGCGATGTCGCGCGGTAACCCTTGTGTCGAGTATGTGCTGAACCGCAATATTCCGTATACGTCCGGGCCACAATGGCTGGCAGAAACCGTATTGAGAGATCGCTGGGTATTAGCGGTGTCGGGTACCCACGGTAAAACGACGACGACGACGATGCTGGCGTGGATTTTAGAATTTGCCGGCATGAAACCCGGTTTTCTTATTGGTGGG
>JAIXSW010000213.1 GCA_027484495.1 Gammaproteobacteria bacterium | reverse complement strand
CAATACATCGGCCACATCGGCGCCGCCAAATTCGTCTTTACCGATTTGTTCCGGCGGAAGTTTCATCGGATTGTGATCACCCCGATAGTTGCTGGCGAACACGACATAACCCTGCGCTGCCAGTGGCATCAGCTGCTTAAGCACGGCGCCGCCAAACATCAGCTGACCGGTGTGGCTATTGCCACCGCGGTTGTACACCAAAACAGGTAACGATTTTGCTGCAGCGGCTTTTGGCTGGATCAAATAACCCATAACCTTCACGCCAGCAACGTCGTAGATAAATTGTTCGCAGTGCAATTGCTGCTGATACTGTTCAAATTCTGCTTTGGGGAAATTCGCTTCAAGTGCGACCTGTGTTTTGGCTGTGCGAGGCTTCTTCGCTGACAGCATGGCAATAAAGCTGTCATAACTTTGGAACGGACCAGAAAAACAATCTCTGGATTTTTTCATCAGCGGTTTAAAGTCTGCGACCTGAGCCGTGACGGATTGCACAGCAGTGGATTGTGCAGTATCGGCTGCCTGCGCGATGCCTGCGGATAATACAAAAACAGCGGGGCAAACAAAAGATAATAAATGCTTTAACTTCATCAGGATAACTCCATTCCCATTTTAAGTCCGGACCATAGGATAACAGCGGGGGTCTGCAGGATGAAGCGATTAATTTACGTTAAATACACATTTTCAGCATTTTTTGCAGAAAGCGTTGTTCTGCAGCCTGATTGGTTTTGCCAAGCGCCTGCTGATAATACTGTCGGGCCTGCGCGCCGTGCTGCAGCTGTCGGTAGCAGTCGGCCAAGGCCGCATCCAGCAGATGATAACTACTCAGCATCCCTTGTTGTTCCAGCGCCAGTAACAACGGCAATGCCACCGCCGCGCCGTCGCGTTGGCCGATGGCGACTGCACGATTTAATGCCACCACCGGGCCAGGTTCCAGCCGCAGTAACACATCATACAGCGCGACGATTTGCGCCCAGTCAGTCTCTGCAGCGGCCTGGCTTTCGGCGTGCAGTGCCGCAATGGCTGCCTGCAGCGCATAAGGGCCAAAACGAGGCCCGGACAGTGCCTGCTCCGTCAGTTGCACACCTTCGGTGATCAGTTGCTGATCCCACAGCGCCCGGTTTTGCTCCCCTAACACAACCAGCTCGCCGGCAGCATCCAGTCTTGCCGCACGCCGGCTTTCCTGCAGTAACAACAGCGCCAGCAGCGCTTTGATTTCACTATCATCAGGCAATAGCTGTTGTAACAGCCGGGCCAGCCGGATGGCCTGCGCCGACAGTTCCGCACACAGCAGTTTGTCGCCGCTGCTTTGGCTATAACCTTCGTTAAACAGCAGATAAATGACTTTTAAAACCGTATCGAGCCGCTGCGGCAACTGGGCGGCTTGCGGCACTTCATAAGGAATGGCGGCGTCGCGGATCTTTTGTTTGGCCCGCACGATGCGCTGCGCAATTGTGACCGGGCTTTGCAAAAAAGCGCGGGCGATTTGTTCGGTGGTGAGGCCACAGACTTCGCGCAGCGTCAGCGCCAGGCGCGCTTCCGGCGATAACGCCGGGTGGCAACAGATAAAAATCAACCGCAGTTCGTCATCCTGCAATATCGCCGTATCGTCCGGCGACTCAGTTTCGCTCACCAGGCCAGCGTCGTCGCCCTGCTCCAGCAACCAGGCGGCGGCCGTCGCATGTTGACGTTGTTGACTGCGTAATTTATCGATAGCTTTAAAGCGGCCGGCTGACACCAGCCAGCTCAGCGGATTGTCCGGTAGTCCGTGCTGTGGCCATTGCTGCAACGCGGCAGCAAATGCTTCTTGTAAGCCGTCTTCGGCCAGGCTGAAATCGCCGAGCAAGCGGATTAGAGTCGCCAGTACCTGGCGTGAGTGCTGCTGATACAAAGCCGCCACATCTGCCGGCGCTACTGCAGTGGTCATCTGATCACACCTGTGGCGACCGAAGCCATTTCAGACGTCCAGCTCGCGCACTGGCCGCACTTCAACCGAACCGACCCGCGCCGCCGGAATACCGGCTGCCAGCAGAATGGCCTCGTTTAAATCACGCGCTTCGACCAGATAAAAACCCGCCAGCTGTTCTTTGGTTTCAGCAAACGGGCCATCGGTTAACAAGGTTTTGCCGGCGCGCACCCGCACTGTGGTGGCACTTGCCACCGGCTGCAGCGCCTCAGCCGCCAGCATGCGGCCACTTTGCTGCACCGCCGCCGCATAGGCGAAGCACTCTGGGTCTTTTGGGCTATCAGGCAGTGAATGCAGCAATTTTTCATCGCTGTAGACCAGACATAAATATTTCATCGTTATGTTCCTCAAGCCGCGTCAGGTTGCAGATTGAACAACGCCGCGCCACTTACCATATCAAAGGGTACAGAAAAATGGTCGTGAAAAATTCGCCATTGGCCCTGCTGCTGTTGCCAGGCCTGGGTCACGCGCATCCAGCAGCCCTGCACTTCGCCTTTGTCATTGACCCCGGCGCAGTATAACAACGCATGCATGATGGCAAGGTCAGCACTGTGACGGATCTGAATATCCTGCAAGTCAAAAGCAACATGATTCTGGCAAAACTCCAGGCATTGTTGCCAGTGTGCAAAATAGTCAGCCTGCTTAAACTGCAGCTGTTTGATCGCATCGAAGGCCCGCACATCTTCCGCATAATGACTGCGGATCGCTGCCAAATCGCTGCGTTTTATTGCTTGCAGCCATTGGTCAATGTCGTGTTGTAAATGACTCAGGGTCGGTTCAATACTGTGCATCAGGGTGCTCCTAGGTGTGTATGGAAGTGTGTCGCGCCGTGTGTTGCGCCAACATTCAATACTGGTCGTTGCTGCCTTTGAGCTTTCGACAGTCCGGCCGGACTTTTTCTACTGATAAGACCTCTTGCAGAGTTTTCAAATCGCTTACAAACGCTGACAGATCCGCAGCAAAGCTCCGACAGTCTGTACGCAGGCCAGTCGCTACACTGCCTGCACTTTTTCAGGAGGACTGCGGATGAAACGCTTGTACATCAAACCTATTCTGACCGGCTGCTGCGCGCTGGCTTTACTCAGCGGCTGTAATGACCACGAAAAAACCAAAGTGCTGCAGGCCGACAAACCCACGGTGCACGGCATCTGGCAAAAAACCGGTTATGGCATCGTCTGGCAGCTGGAACAAAACCGGCTGCAGATCTTTAATCTGAACAAATTTGGTTGTGTGCGCCAGGCCGAACATCCGGCTGCTGAAGTGCAGGCGCTGAAACCCCAACTGCAATTAAGCGCGGATGGTAATGATCTCAGTCTGGCGCAGGACCCGGGATTGTTTGGGCAGTTCCAGCGCCTGCAGCAATTGCCGGCCAGTTGCCTGCAACCACTCAACAATGAGCAAGGCGGCGAGCAGGACAGCGCAAAAAACTTCGAATTTTTCTGGCAGGATATTCAGCAATACTACGCCTTCACGACAGAACGCCAGCTCAACTGGGAGCAGTTGTATCGCGACTACCAGCCGAAATTTGCCAATGCCAGTGCGGAACAGCAGCAACAGTATTATCAGGAAATTATCGCCAGGTTCGGCGATGCACATCTGGTTTTGAGCAGTCCGGACCAGCCGGCGATACAAGGTTATGCCCGGCGTGGCCTGTTCGCGCAGGTCGAAGCCGATGGTGCAGCCGGCGACAGCGAAAGCCTGTTCAGTCAGCTGGAGTTGTATCATCAGTTGCTGCAACAGCAGACTGATGCCCTGCTCCTGACGCCGGGCTTACAGCAGACCAAGGCCAGTGCCGCCCTGCAATATGGCATGCTACCGGGTGAGATCGGTTATCTGCGGTTGAATCAACTGTCGGGCCTGAGCCAGCAGGACCCCACGTCGACGGCGCCGAGCGTCTGGCTACAATTTGCCACAGACGATATCAACACAGCAGCGGCGGCGCTGCAGGAACTCCAGCCATGGCTGGCACAAACCAAAGGCCTGGTACTCGACCTGCGGTTTAATCAGGGCGGTTTTGATGCCGTCGCACTGCAGATCGCCAGCCAGTTTAACGCCGAAGCCAGAGTCATTGGCAGCAAAGGCCTGCGTAGCGGCAGCCAGCACCAGCTCAAACTGACAGCCGCGACTACACCCTATCTGAAACCATTACAGGTGCTGGCCGGCGGCTCCACCGTCAGTGCCGGCGAAGTGCTGACGCTGGCACTGCAAAGTCTGCCACAAGCCACTATTGTCGGCGAACCAACGCATGGTTCGTTATCCGACGCGCTGACGCATCAATTGCCCAATGGCTGGACCCTGACACTGAGTAATGAGCGCTATCAGGATCCGGCCGGTCAATTGCTGGAAGTACAGGGCGTATTGCCCGATGTTGCAACTTATCCATACCTGAGCCTCGACGCGGCGCTGCAAAGTGTCAGTGCCTTAGACCGTGCCTTGCAATTGTTGCAGGCACCGGCGGCGCAAGCGCCGTCGGCGAGCGACGTGCAAACTACGATGCGACAGTTCCGCCAGCAATTTAACCAACCAGGTTTGGCTGCAGCCGTCGTGCGTCACGGCAAAGTGGTTACCACCTTTGCTGACGGTCTGGCCGATGTTGCAAGCAACACCGCCATGACCGCCGACACTCCAACGCTGGTGGCGTCGATCAGTAAAACCTTGCTGGGCACTGCCATCGCTAAACTGAATATCGCCGTCGACAACCCATTGCCTGCCTTGCCGTTTTTGCTGCAACGACCGGATGGCCAGAGCTTCAATCCAAGCTGGCTGCAGCTGGCGCAGCATCAATCCGGCATCATCGATCAGGACAGTATTTTATTTTGCGCCATCTACAACACTGCAGACGGGACTTCGCTGCTCGACCAATTGCGCGGCACGGAATTGCGGGACACAAACCAGTGCGGCACGCCGGAACCTGCGCATCAACGTTTCCTGGCTGGGTATCTGCAACCTGGCGGCGCCTGGTATCACAGTGCAAACTTTGCTGCCGCCGGTGTCGAAAACTACAGTAACGTCGGCGCCGAACTGGCCAGTGTGGCGCTGGAACAACTGACGGCAGAGCCTTTTGCCCAGTGGTCAGCGCGCGAAATCCTGGCGCCTTTGCAATTGCACAATACCTTTTGGCCACAGCAGGATTTTCGCAACGCCGCCACTTTGTACCTGCCGACAGCGGAAGGTGCGCTGATGCCACTGCCGCGTTATGCCTCCTCCGATTATTACGCCGGTATGCTGCACAGTTCGGCGCGGGATCTGGCGACTTATCTGGCCGCCATCGCCAGCGAAACACCGGCACAGGCATTACCAGGTCTGAGCAAAGCCCGCCGTCAAGACATGCTGGGCTGGAGCCAACCTTTTACACCAGGCCAGGATTTTCCGGGTTGGTTCTGGCAGCGCAGCGGGGACTATGTCGGTCACAATGGTTT
>JAIXSW010000192.1 GCA_027484495.1 Gammaproteobacteria bacterium | reverse complement strand
CGCCGCTGCGCAGTCGCCTGCTGCAGGCCATCCGCCGCCATAGCCTCGGCATCTATTGCGCGCACCCGTTGTTTTTAGATCTGAGCGAATTTGGCCGCCAGCTGCTGGCGCAAGCCGGAGCGCCGCTCACGCTGCCGTATGGCGTGCAGCTGCTGCTGCAGACCAGCCTGGTGCTGGGCGCAAGTCTAGCGCTTTGTCTGTGTTATCAATTCGCTAAACAACGCTGGCAGCAGCGCTTGTAACAGCGCCGCCAAACACTAAAGCCGGTGGCGCACAGCATGCCAAAGCATCCAGCTACTGCAACCAATCAACCAACCAAGCGCGGATAAAGCAAAATCGGCCATGGCAGGTGCGCGCAGTGGCGACAAACCCTGCGCCAGTTCATCCAACGCAAACAGCACCAGACAACCACACCAAAAGAACGCCTGACGCCGCCACGGCCAGCGGTAGAGCCGCAACAGAATGCCCAAAGTCAGCGGCAACAAGGCACCAACCGTCACATGCAATACCGCGTCGCCACCAAGCGCCCGTTCAATCTGCTTGGCCTGCAGTGCCGTTTGTGGCAGATAAAGCGCCACGATTAGCAGCAACATGGCCAACAACGCCAACAGCAGCGACAGCCGCGCACCGAGTTTGATCATCAGGCCGGCTTCACCGGCCAACGGTTTTGCACATACCGGCCAGCGTTATTAAAATTCAGCACCTTAGCCGGCACCCCGGCGACGGTAGCCTGTGGCGGAATATCCCGGGTGACCACACTGCCAGCACCAATAGTGACGTCATTGCCAATCTGCACATTCTCGACCAGACAAACACTAGGGCCGATATAAACATTGTCGCCAATCACCGCCGCATTGCCTTCATTCGAGCCAATGGTGGTGAACTGGCTGAGATTAACGTTATTGCCAATTTTCGCCGTCTCGTTAATCACCACACACATATGATGACCAATATACAGACCGTAGCCGATCTCAGTACTGACCGGGATCTCAAGCAAATATTTGCCGGACAAATGCCGATGCATCAACTTCGCGATGCTGCGCACCAACCCATTCCGATGTCTGGCCAGACGCAACCAGAACGAGTACTTAAACGACTTATTGCGCACCAGGTGCTTCAGAAAAAGATAGACCGACACCTTGCCGGCATATCGATAAAGGTCACTCTGAATGTACGGCCAACACGACATAACAACTCCATTCCCATCAAACAACTTATGCCTGTGCAGGCTCCGGCACGACACTTAACACAACAGTTAGCGCCGGAATTTTTCTCTTAGCAATAACCAGGCAAACTGACTGTTGGTCTGCAGATAGCGTTTCCACATCCGGCCTGGCTCCTGCAATACGCGGTAAAACCACTCCAGCCCGGCATTCTGCATCCAGACCGGCGCGCGACTGACCTTACCGGCCACCACATCAAAAGTACCGCCCACGCCCATGACAAAATCAACGCCGAGCTGTTCGCGCCACTGGTTGATAAAATTCTCTTTTTTGGGCGAGGTGATCGCGACAAATAACAGCCGTGCACCGGATGCGCGGATCGCATCAACCACAGCTTGTTCGTCATCCCAGAAATAGCCGTGATGATAACCGGCGATTTTAATACCCGGATTTTGGACCTGTACCACTTCAGCCGTCTTTTGCACCACTTCAGCCGTAGCGCCAAGCAAAAACACCGGATAGGCATTGCGGTTACTAAGCGCCAGCAGTTGATGAAACAAATCCACCCCCGCCACCCGTTCCGCCACCTGATGGCCGCAAAAACGTGCGCCCCAGACCACGCCCATTCCATCTATATTGACGATATCGCAGCTTTTCACCGAATCCGCCAGCGCGCTATCCGTTTGCATATGCACCAGCTTGGCGACATTGACCACCACATGCTGGGTAAACTGCCGCGCTTCCAGCCGCTGTTCAATCAACGCGACGGTTTGCGCCATCGAAGCCGTGTGCATGTCGGTATCGAGAAACCGGATGCTTTGCATGATCTTATTCCTTTTGTTCCGGCAGGTTGAAGTTCACCCGGCCAAAATAAGCAAATGCATAATAGACCCAGGCCTGAGTCCAACGGATGTAATTGATTTTATTACTAATGCCTGGCTGCTTCTGATAGTAGAACTGACCGGACGCCGGCAGATACATTTCGCGCAATGACCACTGGATCACTTTATCCGCCAGCGCAAAATCTTCTGCGGTTCCGCCCACCCGGCATAATGTAAACACCGCCTGCGCCACCGAATGCATATCCAGCGGATAGCGATTATTGTGGTAATACTTTGCCGTGCCGTCGGCTTCAAATAATTCGGTTTTATAAAATTGCAGACCTTGCGCTATCGCATCAGCAAATTCATCTGTGTGCAGCGCCTGCCCGATCATCTGTAGCGCCTCCAGGTTATAACCGGTATGAAAACCATCGATAAACTGGTGATGATGCCGTGAGCCGTAAACCCAGCTGCCATCCTGCCCTTGTTCCCGCACACTTTGCCAGGCCACCTGCAGCGCCAGATCGGCATATTGCTGATTGTCGGTTTGACCGGCAACCGTCGCCACCCAGGCGGCGCCCCATAAACTGGCGTTATGCACAAACGCCGTTTCACCGGGAATGTAGGCAAAAAAGGCCCGGCCATCGTGTTCGGTGTAGAGGCTGTTGACGATAAAGTGTGCGGCATCAAAGGCGACATCGCGATACTGCTGCCAGTTCGCCGGCCGCTCAGTCTGCTGACTTAACGCATACAGCGCCTGCGCCACATAGATTGTCGTAATGACATTCGGTTTGCCTTTGGGCACAAAAAACGCCCGCGCGTTCCAGTCAAAATGATAACCCCAGCAGCTGTGCTGCCACTGCTGCCGATCACTTTGCTGCGTCAGCAACCAGTCCGCCAGCGCAGTCGCCTGCGTCAGAAACTGCCTGTCCCCACTGCGGCGATAATCTTCCAATAAGCCCAGAATAAACAACGCCACGCCTTTAGGATTACGGCCTTTCGGAATGCCACAAAGCGGTCGAAGGTTCAGCGGTGAGCGTTTATGCAACTGGATCCAGGCTAGGCCGAACAAGCCTTTTTTCAGCGCCGGCAACCAGCTAAACAAGCGGCTGTTCAGGCCGTCAAACGGATCGTAGCCAGCGAAGTCATTGGTTTTGGCGTGTTGAAGTAAAGTATCCGCGACCTGCACAAATGACTTGGCAGATTTTGTAGCCACCGTCATAACACACTCTCCCAGAGCAATAACAATATGTCAGACATCGGCATCAGGCTGTGCTGCCGCATCATTCAGTGCTTGCAACGAAACACGCAGCGGCGACGCTATCGTCATGGATTCTACTGCGAGTACCGTCGCGAGGCTATTTGCCATCAGACAGCTATACGACACACAAGGCTCACCACTGCGCAGACCTTCCAGCCAGCGACTCAACATATTTTTTTGCCCTTTGTCCTGCGCTGAAAGTCTCTTCAGCGTTTCTTTACTGTCGCCTTCGTATAACACTGCTTCGCGGAAGTCATTGATCACAGCAGAGCGCCCGCCACCAAACATTTCGACATATTCTTTACTCATGGCTTTGGCGCCATCAGCGGTGTAGGTAATAGTCGCAATACTGCCATCAGGGTAAGTCAAAGTAATAATCACGTTGTCATTCAGTAAGGCGGATTTATTGGCTTTAGCAGTACCAATCGCAAACACAGTTTCAGGTTCCTGCTGTAACAACGCCGATGCGAGGTCAATGAAATGGCAGCCCTCACCAATCAGCCGGCCGCCACCTTCTTTGGGATCCTGGATCCAGTGGTCAGCCGGAATACTGCCGGCATTAACCCGGATATTGACGACTTTTGGCGCTTTGACCGTCGCAAAATGTTGTACCAGTTCCAGTGTCGAAGGTGCAAAGCGCCGGTTAAATCCAACCATCAGCTGCAATTGCGGCTGTAACCGCTGTGCCGCATCAATTTCCAGCAGTTCTGCCACATTTAGCGCGACCGGTTTTTCCACATACACATGCTTACCGCCATGTAATGCTGCGATCACGGAGCTGGCATGGCTGTCATGGCGGGTAGTGATCACAACCACATCCGTATCGTGAGTTAACAGCTCACTAAATTCACCGGCACAAAATCGGAAGCCAAATTGTTTGGCGACACCTTGCGCCGTACGGCCACTTGCGGTCACTAAACCACGCAGATCAACCTTGCCACTGTCGCGCAGCGGCGGTAGCAGGCTGGCAGTGGCATAATTGCCCGCACCAAAAAACGACAATCCCAGTTTGTCTTTTTGCAATGGCGTAATTGACGTACTGATCCTTGGCGCCTGTACTTGATCGACTTTGGCACTGTACTGCATGACAATACCAAGGTACGGCTCGCGTTTTTCACCCTCGATTAATGCATATGCTGCAGCGGCCTCATCAACAGCAAAGCGGTGAGTGATTAGCGACTTCACATCCACCTTTTGTTGTGACACCAGTTCCAGAAATGTCTGCATATTGCGCTGCTCGGTAAAACGCACATAGCCAAGTGGATAGTCGTGTCCATTTTCTTCATAGGCCGGGTCATATCTGCCCGGACCATAAGAGCGGGAAATAACAACTGAGATTTCTTTTTTGAAGTAGTCTTCACGTGGGATATCCATCCGCACCGCACCCACCACGACCACCCGACCTTTTGACCGCGTCACAGCACCGCATAATTCAATCGGCTGATTACTGGACGTTCCGGCACATACAATGACCCCATCGACACCATAACCAGCAGTCAGATCTTTGCACACGGCCTCTATATCACTGCCCGGATAGATGCCGGTGGCGCCAAAACCTTCCGCGCGCCTGACTAATGCAGGGTCAAGATCGGTCGCCAGCACATGACAGCCATTCGCTCGCAGTAACTGAACAGCAATTTGCCCCAATAAACCCAGGCCCAGCACCAGAAAAGTTTCACCGAGGCGAGGTTCAGATAACCTGACCCCCTGCAGTGCAATGGCTCCAACGGTGGTAAAAGCGGCTTCTTCATCCGTCACATTGGCCGGAATTTTAACTACAAGATTTTTAGGAACAGCGACAAACTCTGCGTGGTTCGCATAATCGGCACCACCACAGGCCACCCGATCTCCGGGTTTCAGTCCTTCAACCAAGCCACCAACTGCCACGACCTGACCGGCACAGCTATACCCCAATGGCGAAGGCGAATTTAACCGTGAATTGACGGTCTGAAATGTCTTGGCAAAGCCCTCAGTACGCAACTTCTTGAGCACCTGCCGCACCAAATCTGGCCGCGCTTTTGCTTTTTGCAGCAGGTTCTTTTTACCCATATCGATTTTGGTTTTTTCGGTCCCGGCAGAAATCACTGAAGCAGTATTACAAACCAGCACAAAAGCATCTGTCAGTGCCGGAACCGGAACTTCATTGACTTCTACAACACCGGTTCTGAGGGTTTGAGTTACTTGTTTCATATAAGTCCTTTATAGATTTCGATAATTTGACTTTCAAAGGAAGCTTGTACAATTGTTCCTTTAGACTCACCAAAAAAAAGAGCGTTTTGCAAGGAATCTAAATTACCTGACTGATAGGTTATTGTACCGTCTGGGCGAGCAACGCAGTCACTTGCGATGGTACGTACACCAAGTAACAACGATTCCCTTACGGATAGTGCATCCCCATCGGTGGTTGTTGCGCGAATGAAAACATCTGACATCTTCAGTAAGCCTGGGAAATTAAGTCGCTCATTCAGAATGTACACGGAATCGCTCAAACCTAAGTCAAGTATCTTTTGTCTATAACCGTTAAAAACATCTAAACATCCATCAATGGAAGATACATTCATAATCATGCCGTAATTTTCATGAACCTGACGAGTTGAGAAAAGTTCAATTAAATCACCAAAACCATAAATCTCTTTATTATCAAAAATATCTAGTCGAAATGCATTTGTTACAACCAAGCGCCGGCCTGAGTTTTTAATTTTTAATGCCAAATTCAAAAAAACTTCATCTAAGACCATTTCCGATGCTGTAGGAGTTATGAATGCAGGTAGTACAACATGAGGATACCCAAAAGACTCAGAAATACCTCTACTTACAACAACATTCTTTGTAGAGATCTTAAATGAGATGCTATTAATTATT
>JAIXSW010000279.1 GCA_027484495.1 Gammaproteobacteria bacterium | reverse complement strand
CGCGGGTCAAACCGGTTTTCTTTGAGAAAAAAGGCAAACTGGTTGCTGCTCAGTACGTAGAAATTGAGACCTCCAACCATAACGATACCGACTCCGATTATTTTGCTTACGTCATTGCCGGCGATACCGGTGAAGTGTTGTTCAAAAATAACCTCAAGGCCCATGCCGGTGAGTTTGAATACCGCGTGTATGCCAATGCAGATGGCCGCCCATGGGACGGTCCGCATGGTAACGTTGTGCCGGCAGAATCGGCTGAGCAGGTTGACGCCACAGCCTACCTGGCTGCGCCGCTGGTCAAAATCGCCCATGGTCCAATCAAAACTAAAGATCTGTGGCTGAAGAGTGATGCAACCATTACGTCAGGCAACAACGTCTTTGCTTATGTAGATGCCATCGCGCCAAACGGTTTTAGTACCGGTGACTTTGCCGCTGAAACAACAGGTCCGCTGGTATTCGACTATAAGTACCGCACCAGTGAACCAGAATCTTCAGTGAACAACCGCAAAGCTGCCATTGTTAACCTGTTTTACATGAACAACTATCTGCACGATCAATTCTATGACTATGGTTTTGACGAGAAATCAGGCAATGCCCAGTTGGTCAACTATGGCCGCGGCGGTGTCGAAGGTGACCCGATCAGAGCTGAAGTGCAGGACAACTCAGGCTTCGATAACGCGAACATGTCAACGCCTGCCGATGGTGGCTCACCACGGATGCAAATGTATCTGTGGGCCAGTAAAGATGCTTTGTTCGGCAAAGATTTAGGTATCACGGCGATGACCGCTGATGGCGTGGCACTGCCACTGACCGCGATGCAGGGTGCAAGCTTTGGTCCTGGCCAATTTAGTCTGCAGGGATCAGCTATCGCATTCACCGATACTGCAGCACCAACCCGTGATGGCTGTACGGAAGCAGCAACGCCAGCGAATGTCGCGGGCAAAATTGCGATCATCGATCGCGGCACTTGTGCTTTTACTATCAAAGTGAAAAATGCCCAATTAGCCGGCGCAATTGGCGTGGTGATCGTGAATAACTCGGCCTCAGGCCTGCCAGGCATGGGCGGTGCTGATGCAACCATCACTATCCCAAGCGTTGGTGTCTCACAGGCTGAAGGCAAAGCAATTTATGATGCGCTGGCAGCTGGCAAAGCTGTCGACATCAAAATGTTTAACAACAAACCTTATAAAGACAGTTCATGGGATAACGCCATCGTATCGCACGAATGGGGTCACTACATCAGTAACCGCTTAGTCGGTAACGGTAACGGCCTGTACAACAACCAAGGCCGTGCTATGGGCGAAGGCTGGGGTGACTTCCACGCCCTGCTGACAGTGTCAGACGCATCAGATCTGAAACTGCCAGGCAATGACAAACTGCAACGCGCTTATGCTGCCATCAGCTATGTCGATTCGTTCTATTACGGCATTCGTTCATTCCCGAACGGCAACAGCCTCGAGATCAACCCTCGTACCTTTAAACATATCGCTTTAGGTGATACCTCACAGTACTTTACGGCGCAAGATCCGGACACTGGCAATGCCCAGGTGCACTCTGCCGGTTCTGTCTGGGCTCAGATGCTGTGGCAAAGCTTTGTCAGTCTGGTTAATCACCACAAAGACTATGACAAAGCAAAAGATCGGATGATGGGTTATCTGGTCAACGGTTACAAACTGACGCCTGTTGGACCAACTTATACTGAAGCACGGGATGCGATCCTTGCTGCCGCCTATGCACGCGATCCAGAAGATTACAAAGTGATCCTCAAGGCCTTTGCTGACCGTGGTATGGGTCTGGGCGCAGTAGCGCCAAAACGTGACGATGGGAAACATACCGGCGTCGTAGAATCGTTCAAAACTGAACTGAGCACTTTTAATGTCACGGCGCACAGCCTCGACAAAGCGTTTAGCGATGCAACAACCGGTTACTGTACCAACAACAACACACTGGATAATGGCGAGACTGCCACTGTTCAGTTCAAAGTGACGAACAAAGGTTCGGCAGTGCTGAAAGATGTGAAAGCCAAAGTAGAAGTCACCAGCGGACATCAGGTGACGTTCGCGAATGGTGGCGTCATTACTCTGCCTGAGCTGAAGCTGATGTCTTCCGTGACAACTGCACCACTTGCACTGAAATTGGATGGCGCAAAACCAGGTGATGTACTGAAACTGAAATTGTCTTTCCCTGAGCTTAGCGAGTCGGTCGTCACCAGCGAATATAGTCTGTCAGAGCGTGTCAACTTAGGTTTCAGCCCGGTTGCACCAGCGAACATGCAAAGTACTGACAACATGGAAACGTTAGCCACTTTGAAAAACTTCAGTGAAAAAGTACTGATCGGTGGTGATTTGGCGAAAGATAGCCGTCAATTAAAACAGGAATTTGCCAGCTTCTTTGCCAGCAAAGGCCATCCGGTTGGCAGTCAATACATGCAAATTGCCAACAACGGTTTTACTTCTGATGTAGTTTATGAAACCAAGGCATTTACCGTCGGTTATGCCGGTGATTTCACGATGAGCTTCTGGCACTACTTTGAATTCGAAGAAGGCTACGATGGTGGTGTTTTAGAAATTAGCATCAATGGTTCGGCTTGGACTGATGTGACGAAGGTGATTCGCAGTGCATCTGGTCAGCCAGTGCAATATGCCAACTTCAGCAGCCAAGGCTATACCGCTGAACTGGATGAATTGCTGCCAGGCCGCAAAGCCTTCACCGGCGTCATGGATTTTGATGCAAAACTGGGTTCAACCACTTTTGGCCGTACCGAAACTGTTAACTTCGGCGCTGCACTGAATGGCAACGAAGTGAAGTTCCGTTTCCGCGCAGTGTCAGATTCAAACTCAAATGAATCTGGCTGGTACATTGACAATGTCCAGTTCAAAAATATTACCGCGCCAGTATTCCACAGTGTCGTGTCAGGTGATGCTGTCGCTTGTGATAACCGCGCACCAATGCTGTCGTCAGCGAAAGCCAGTGTCGCAGAAGTCAATGAAGCAGGTACTTTCACATTAACTGCGGCAGCGACAGACCGTGATACAGCAGACAAGCTGAGCTACAGCTGGACACAATTGAGCGGTACCGCGGCTACTCTGGCCAATGCGACCACTGCGACAGCGACTGTGACTGCTCCTTCTATTGCATCTGGTTCTGAAAATCTGGTGTT
>JAIXSW010000374.1 GCA_027484495.1 Gammaproteobacteria bacterium | reverse complement strand
CTGGTGAACATCGCTGCAGCCGCAGGCCGCAAGTGCCGCGACGTGTTAGCCGAAAGCCCGAACAACGACAAAGCGAAAAGCCAAGCAACGCCGCTCGTGCAAATTTAAAGCTTACCCCGCAAACAGCTGACTTTGGCACGCCACTGCCATAAAACACTGAGCGGAGTCTAAAAAAATTGGTGAACACCAAACTACCAGAGGGGAAACGGGGGAACGCAATTTCCGTTTGCACTTTAGCCAAGCAGCGAACTGCCCGAAAAAGCCACCTATCCTGATGTTGGCTGCACAACCTACCGAAAACTCTAAAACCGATTAAAGGCTAACAGTTTCATCAAAAGGAAAAACTCAGTTTTGAAGCTGGGCAACCTCTTGGAGTTTTTAATTTACTTCAAAGCTAACATAAAAAACGTATCAATCTCAATTCTTTAGTGGTAAGCACCTTACAACAATATGAATAGCCACTAATAGGATAAACACCTTCCTGCCAAATTTGGTCATCGTTTTCGAGACGTCAAATCATAATGACCAATCTGCTTTACTCTGATACTACAAGGTGCGTTATCTATTGCTCTGCACCATCATCCTCAAGCTTATTTGGAGAATTCATCAAGTTTTCGTAGCATTGCTGAATCCAGAGGTCCTCCTCTGAGAGCTTTTTCTCCCGGGGCTTCTTTTTCGAAGTCTTCGGACTGTCCTTATCATCAATAATTGGGTCCAAAAGGTTGGAATAAGGCAGTTCCGGACCGGCATCTATTATCGGTTCCAAACCCCAGCTGTCGTAGTGTACTGGCTCGATGTCTTGAGTTGGCGGCGTCGTGACCTGCTTGCTCGCTTGTGCCGTTTCGGTTTCCTTGGGAGCAATAGGCGGCACTTCCCTGCGGTATTTCTTTGTGTAGAACTCGATATGAGGATTGTCGCGGCAATGGAGGTAATACAGGCCAATCAAGGCGGTTTTCAGGCCGTAACCAGAGTTTCTTGGGGTCAGGAATTTGCTGTCTATCACGCGAGTCAGGTTTAACGATACATAGTAGCGATTTTCAATAAATAAGTACTGCGGGTGTCTTATTAACATCCGCTTGAACATCCTCAGATTCAGCCCTCGCTTTTTCATCAACGATTTCCGCAGCCAGGCGTCAGGTTCGGCTTTGTTACGAAGCGACAGCTTGATTTTTTGTCTGGGTTCCAGCTGTTGAGCGATGGGTTTGATATTTTCAACAAAGTCCACCAGGCGATTTTTGTAAAAGAAGCGGATGTCACTGAATTTCCCCGGGCATACCCAGACGACATAACTTGCCGCCGCCAGGACCATCGATTGCTCTTCGGCGGTTAACTTTTGATACATCGCCAATATTTGCAGGGCAACAGCAGCATCGCGACGATGACGTGGCCAAATCGGTACTCTGACATGAGGTCTATGTAATATCTTATTCTCATCTTGATTATCCCCATGGCCATCACTGTCGCTATAACTATCACTGTGACTCTCGCCATATTCCTCTTTGAGCTGCGCCAATCCCTTTTCATAAGATAACTTGCACTTCCCGCTCATCGGCTTTGCATGCACCACCACCTGCCAAGCATCCACCGCAGCCTTGAGTCTGTCGATATCAACTAGATACTTCTTCTCCAGCGCTTTGAGCGATATTTCTTTGAAGTTGTTTTGATAATAATGCAGCGCTTGGTAAAAACGGCTATCCGCGTGACCGTAGATTTTTAGATGAATGGCCTCCTCAAGCTGCTGCGCTGGGGGTGCTTCTGGGATGGCATGACAAAATGGCTGAAGCTGTTTGGCTACCAGTCCTGCCAAATGGCCCTGCTCTAAATGACGAAACACCGTCCGCCGATGAAGCCCCAGCAATTCTATTTCCCGCTCTCGGGGGAAATGACTGTCTCGCCAAAACTCCGCAACGACGGCCCAGTGCATCGAATGCAGGTAATGAAAAGTGGTAATAGACGGACCTGAGTGGCCGGTCATCAGACTAATTGCATGTAGCGTTTTTCGGCTCGGCATAGCCTGCAGCTGTTGAAAGTACTGCGCTTTTGCCACCGCTAAATGCGCCATCATCGGGTGCTGTAACTGTGTTTTCAGTGGAAATGCATGGGGATATTTATCCGCTTGCCAGGACCAGAACAGCCAGGTGGCAAAACTATGTCTTAGGCGGTGAAAACGAAAGGTTTCGTCATCAGTGATAATTTGCAGGACCTGCACCAACCCGGTAAATAGCTGGTCATCCGGATACAGCTCCGCATATTTATTTTTTTGCGAAAACAGATATTGCGGTCCCCGTTCTTTGCGGGGCCTCGATTGCATAAAATCAAACAGCAGCCGGATTTCATCCGCGCTCGCCAGAAGACCAAGGGGGGCACGGCGTGTCGCGGAATCTGACTTCAGCCCCCGCTCTTCATGCGGGTTGACGACAACCACCACCGAGCTTGCTATCCACTCACCAAGGTCATCCCGCTGAATTTCGAAATCTTGTAGCCGCAACATGTACGCTTCGCTGCGTCTGAGGCCACAGCGAAACCCCAAAATCAGTAAAAGACTCTGAGCCTTCGCCACATCGTTGTCTTGGTCTGCCAAATACGCTAAGGCCCTTGCATATTCTGCCGGCAGCAGAATATTGGCATCGACCAACACGGCCTTGTTCCGCTCGCCTTTGACGATGGCTTGCGTAAACACGTAACTTTGCGCCAAGCCATAAATTTTCATCAGATAGATGTGAAAATCCCGCAACACACGAGCACGTTTTGTTTTCCCGGCACTGCTGGGCGCGCCATCAATGATGTCTACGTAAGCTTCATCGAGACTTTCAGCTGACAGTAGCTCGATGCGTTGCTCCTGGAACCGTCGGCTGAGTGGCTCAAAGATAGTACCGAGATAGCTCAGTAAACTTTTGGGCCGGATCCTTCCGGACCAATGACTTTTCATCACCAGCCGATGTGATGCCCAGCTGATTAATTCGCGCGTCACCGGCAACAAATTCAAATCCGGATTGTTGGCAATACTGGCTATCTGTTGACTGGCGTCTTTGAGGCCACTAAAAGTGCTTTGTGTCTTCGACGTGCCGGTTTTCGCAGAGGCATTTTCAGCGCTCTGCAATGCAACCGCCGCAGCTCTTAAGATGTCCCTCACATCTTTCATGACATCGGGACAGGCGGTGACCGAGGTCAGCGATTTCGAATAACTGGGGCGCTTTTCATCTTCGCGAGTGCGCACGACTGTCGAGATTGGTGCTGAGAGTTCTGCTGAGGCGTCAGCTGTGTCATCAACAATCGCTTCCTGCCCGGGATATCGTCCGCCTAATATCCGGTAAAACGAGACAGGGTCGAGGG
>JAIXSW010000091.1 GCA_027484495.1 Gammaproteobacteria bacterium | reverse complement strand
TGAAAAGTGAATTCGTGATCATGAGTAAAATCACTTTGCAGGCGTTTTATACCGATGAAGTGAAAAAAATAACGGCTTTTGAAACTGCATTTGCTGTAGAAAAAGATGCGTATGATGCCGCTGCAAAAAACCTGCAGTCAGTGGTTGGCAATGAACCGGTACTCGCCGCAAGCTTCAAAGACGTTACCAGTCAATACGAAGAATTTATTCCAACCAGCAATAATCTGTTTGCTCAGCTGAAAAAATCCCTGTCATTGCGCGATTCCATCAACAGCAAACTGGGTGATTTAGAAAGTAATGCGGACGATTCGGCATCATTAATACTTGATTTCAGTGACGTACGGGATGTCAGCCGTCGTTTCCCTAAAGCTGCTGAAGCCGCTTCAGTGCTTGAAACCAGCATGAACTCGATGGTCAGTACTGTGGTGGATTTAACCCGGACTAACGCCGCAAATACCTCCGAAACTCTCAGCAATGAGATTAAAAACCGAATGACCGATATCGTGGCTAAGATGGCAATCATCAAAGCCGAAGCCGGTAGCGCCGTTGATATGGTGGCTGATTTAGATGAAAAAATTACCACTATCAATGAATTACTCACCGCTGAAGATGGGATTTTGGCTTTAAAATCTAATAAATTAGCGGCAGAAGCTTCAGCCGCGAAATTATTGGCAACAGCTGAACAACAAACCACAGATGCGAGTGCAGCTCTCAGTAAACTGCTGACTAAAGCCCGTGAAGCTGCAGGCGAAATTCAGGAAGAATCTGAGTCTAGCGTCACCAGTGCTATTGTGTTGATTTTTGGCGTCATGGCTTTCTCCTTCGCAGCAGCTGCTGCAATCGCATTGTGGACGCGTAACAGCATCACCACACCGCTGGGTAAAGTGAATGCGATTCTGGGCGTGGTTGCATCTGGGGATTTGACCAAACAGTTAGACGATTCGGCGCAGGACGAATTTGGCGAACTAGCGCGAAACTGTAATCAGGTGATTGGTAATTTACGCCAACTGATTCAGGGGATCATTTCACGCTCAACGCAATTAGCCGCAGCTTCTGAGCAAACCTCTGCCATCACAGTCCAATCTACAGCCGCTATCCGTGAGCAGAAATCTCAGGTTACACAGGCTGCAACTGCGACGACCGAAATGAGCAGCACTTCTCAAGGTGTACTGCAAAGCTCTAATGATGCACTGGCTGAAATCAAGCACGCTGACGCGGAAGCTGAACGTGTGAAAGGCATCTCTTCCAACAACAAGCAAACCATTCTGCAGTTGTCGCAGGAAGTTGAGCAGGCGTCCAAAGTTATCAATAAACTGCATCAGGACAGCGCTTCAATTGGCAGTATCCTCGATGTGATCCGCGGTATTGCCGAACAGACCAACTTACTGGCGCTGAACGCGGCAATCGAAGCAGCCCGCGCCGGTGAGCAAGGGCGTGGTTTTGCGGTAGTTGCCGACGAAGTCCGCTCTCTGGCCAGTAAAACACAGAGCTCGACGCAGGAAATCCAGGCCATGATTCAAGTGCTGCAAAGCGGTGCTCACGCAGCGGTTGAAGCAATGAATAAAGGCAAACGTCAGGCAGAAAACTGTGTAGCGCAGACAGAAGTAGCAGACCAGGCGTTGGACTCAATCACTCATGCTGTGCATATGGCCCATGACATGAGTGAGCAGATCTCACATGCTGCAAAAGAACAGAACCAAGTTTCGCATGAGATCAGCAAGTTACTGGAATCAATCGTCAATATCGCTGAAGAGACGGCTTCTGGTGCTGAGCAAACGTCAGACTCCAGCCATGAAGTTGCACGCCTCGCCGAAGAGCTGCGTTTATCGGTTGACCAATTTAAAGTTTGATTGATCATTAATAATAAAAAAGGAGCTTCGGCTCCTTTTTTATTATCAAAGTGGTTAGAACTGCTGGAGTAAAGATCTGACCCGAACATCTGCGGGCGTAAAAAAGCCGTGGATTCCACGGCTTTTTTCCTGAATTTGTATGGCTATTCGCCACCGCCTGCCCGAGCTTTCAGCACCGCTATCAACGCTGAGCCAGCATGATTAGATTCTGCCCAGGCGATATCACCTGATGCAGTAATTTGTGCGGCAGGTAACTGCTTGATAATAAACTCACCTGCACCGGCTGCATTACTTTTTACCGCGAATCGGATCAGTGATAGACCGTCGCAAACTACACCATCATAAATATTACGTAACCTTAGTCGGTTATCAGACAACAACTTACGAAAGCGATTCTTATCATCTGCTTTGACATAATCACACATCGAAGCGGCCAGCTGTTCCTGAGCCTGAGCGGCTGGTGCAACGACCATTAAACCTGCAGCCAACGACAGACATAACGTGGCGTATATTAATTTCATAGGCAACCTCTGAGGCAGAATTAGCAAAACAAAATTAATAGTAGCAACATGTTAGGTGATGCGCAACGCTGGAAATTTCAGCGTTCACGTTCAAGTTGTAAGAAGCGGTAATCTACCGGATTCTTATCATCCGCCTGAAACAATTGCTCCGAACTTATCCGCCACCGGCCAAAGGCATGGTAGTCAGGAAAATAAGCATCGCCTGCCACTTCCAGCTCAAACTCAGACAAGTAGAGCCGGTCGGCCATCGGTAATGTCTGGTGGTACAACTCGGCACCACCAATCACCATCACTTCTGGCTCTGCTGAAAGTAGCGTTAAAGCGTCGTCAAGACTATTGACCCAATCAGCAGCAAAACCTGCGGGTTTGGTTTGACGACTAATCACCACATTACGCCGGCCTGGCAACAATCGTCCGATGGAATCGAACGTCTTACGACCCATCACCACCGGCTTCCCTATGGTCACTTGCTTAAAATGCGCAAGATCCGCGGGCATGTGCCAAGGCATCTGGTTGTTCAAACCTATTACCCGATTTTTCGCCATGGCTGCAATCAGACTTAACAACATGCGTCATCCTCAACGGCGATAAATCACTTCGACTTCGTAATCATCATCATCGAAATCATCATCGTCATCCAGATCATCCGCCAGATTCATTGCATCGGCATGATAGTCGTCCCATTTAAACTGCACAGGGTCGAGCAACTGCTCTTTTGGCGCTTCTTTAGGCAACTGATCAAGGTAAGCCTGAATATCCTGACACAGCGCTTCTGTATGCGTTCTGGACGCAGCAGATACCTGATATACCGGGCCATCCCATCCTATCGCAGAGATCACTTTTTGTTTTATTTCTTCGAGCTCGTCTTCCAGCACCAGATCAATTTTGTTAAATACCAGCCAACGTGGTTTGTTTACCAGTTTGTCACTGTATTTGCCCAACTCGTGGATAATGACCTGCGCATTTTCTGCTGGATCTGAACCGTCAGCTGGTAAAACGTCGATCATATGGAGTAACAGACCGCAACGCTCAAGATGTTTCAGAAATTGGATGCCTAAACCGGCGCCTTCTGCTGCGCCTTCAATCAATCCCGGGATATCAGCGATCACAAAAGACTTACTGCTTTCAGTCCTGACGACGCCAAGATTCGGCACTAATGTCGTAAACGGATAATCCGCAACTTTCGGTTTTGCAGAAGAAACCGCTCGAATAAACGTTGATTTACCAGCGTTTGGCAGACCTAACATGCCAACGTCTGCGAGCAGTAATAATTCCAGACGCAAATTACGTACTTCGCCAGGAGTGCCATTGGTTTTTTTGCGCGGTGTGCGGTTAGTACTGCTGGCGAAACGGGCGTTGCCTAAACCATGCCAGCCGCCTTTAGCAACCATTAGTTTCAAACCATTTTTGGTCAAATCACCCAGGACTTCGTTCGTGTCAACATCAACTGCCCGCGTGCCAACCGGCACTCGTAATACTGAATCTTCACCGCGCTTACCGGTACAGTTTGTACTCATGCCATTCTGGCCACGCTGTGCGATATGCAGCTTTTCAAATTGGTAGTCAACCAAAGTATTGAGGTTACTGTCCGCAATCAGATAAACGTCGCCGCCGTCTCCGCCATCACCACCATTTGGTCCACCTTTGGATACAAATTTTTCGCGGCGGAAACTGATGATCCCATTACCACCATCGCCGGCTTCGACCCGGATCAGAGCCTCATCAACAAATTTCATTTCGACCTATCCTGCTAAATACATTGCGAACATTATAAACCTATGATTCTTGAACTGCGAAAACAAAGGCCTGTTGTTTCAGAACTATGCGTTATCTTTTTACTGATAAGCAAAAAAAAACCCCGCTCTGTGCGGGGTTTCTTCGGAGATTTCAGCAGTTATTCGCTAACGATGCTAACGAATTTACGGCTGTGCTCGCCTTTCACTTCAAACTGAACTTTACCGTCAGTTAAAGCAAACAGCGTGTGATCTTTACCGATACCCACGTTGGTGCCAGCATGGAACTTAGTACCACGTTGACGCACGATGATGTTACCAGCCAGAACTGATTCACCGCCAAAGCGCTTAACACCTAAGCGTTTTGCTTCTGAATCACGACCGTTACGTGTACTACCTACACCTTTTTTACTTGCCATGAGTCGTTACTCCTGAAATTAAGCGCTGATGCCAGTAATTTTCACTTCAGTAAACCACTGACGATGGCCAGCTTGTTTACGGTAGTGCTTACGACGGCGGAATTTGACGATTTTAACTTTATCGCCACGGTCATGTGCGACCACTTCCGCAGTAACTTTACTGCCTTCTACGACTGGAGTACCGATTTTTACATCGTCGCCGTTTACGATCATCAGGGCGGCAAACTCAACCTTTGCACCCATCTCTAAGTCCAGTTTTTCTAGACGAAGGGTTTGACCTTCAGTCACACGGTGCTGTTTACCACCACTTTGGAAAACCGCGTACATAGTTAGAACTCCGTACAGATCACGCCAACCGCAGAGGGGGCGTGTTAATTAGATTCACAGGGCGCGAATTGTACGCAATTTCCCCTACCCTCGCAAGCACAAATATTAAAAAGATCATCAACCAACAAAAAGGATCGAGATTTAGTTTTGCCACTTTCGTTGTTGTTGTAGAATCCAACCATTCTGGTTTCCTGAATTAACTGACCCCGCATGACGCTCGATGAAATCCGCTTACTGAGCCAGCACGACATGAATGCCGTGAACGAACATATTTTTTCTCAGTTGAATTCTGATGTTGCGCTTATCAATCAGCTCGGCATTTATATTGTTAACAGCGGCGGTAAGCGTTTACGCCCGCTACTCGCGGTCCTGGCCGCACGCGCACTCGGTTATCAAGGTGTGCAGCATGTAACGCTGGCGACCATTATAGAATTTATCCACACCGCAACTTTACTACATGATGACGTTGTCGATGAATCGATGCTTCGTCGTGGTAAAGAAACCGCAAACGCAGTTTTCGGTAATCAGGCCAGCGTTCTGGTTGGCGATTTTTTGTACACTCGAGCTTTCCAGCTTATGGTCTCGCTTGAGCGTATGCGTGTCATGCAGATCCTGGCAGACGCAACTAATGTCATTGCAGAAGGTGAAGTACTGCAGTTGATGAACGTGAATGACCCTGACACAACCGAACAAAGTTATATGCAGGTCATTTATTGTAAAACCGCGCGTTTGTTTGAGGCGGCAACTGAGTTGGCAGCAATACTGGCTGACAAAGATGCCGCAACCACAGAAGCTATGCGGCTTTATGGCCTGCACCTCGGTACAGCCTTCCAATTAATTGACGATGTCCTGGACTACCAGGCTGATGTCGATGAACTCGGCAAGAATATCGGTGACGATCTGGCTGAAGGTAAGCCGACTTTACCATTGATCCATGCACTGAAACACGGTAATACGACGCAACAGGCGCTTATTAGGGAAGCTATTGTCGAAAGTAATGGGTTGCAACACTTCGACGCCATTATGGCCGCGATGCACGATACAAACGCTTTTTCGTACACTCGAACTCTTGCGGAGCAGGAAGCTGAATTGGCCAAACAGGCAATCGCGTTTTTGCCGGCCGGCCCTTATAAAAACGCCTTACTGACACTGGCGGATATCGCTGTGGAACGCTCTCACTAGAGCATCTGGTTGTTCGTACTAAAATGCAAAAAGCCAGCTGATGCTGGCTTTTTTATCAGGCCTGATATTAGGCCTTATTTACGAACTCTTCACCAAGCGCGATATCTGCTTTTAAAGTCGGCAGCATATCGTTCATTGCTTTTTGTTCGTAGGCACTCAAAGTACCAATGTCTAACAGAGCTTCGACGCCGTTTTTGCCCAGAGTGATCGGCTGAGCGAAGAAACGTGCGTGCTCACCATTGCCTTCCACATAAGCGTACTCAGTAACTGTCTCGCCTTGCAGACCTTTGATCAGTGATACGCAGAAACGTGCGGCAGCCTGACCCATAGACAGTGTGGCAGATCCGCCACCGGCTTTAGCTTCAACCACTTCTGTACCGGCATTCTGGATACGGTAAGTCAGAGCAGCAACTTCTTCGTCAGTAAAAGTCACATCTTTGACTTGCGACAACAGTGGCAGAATGGTGGTACCACTGTGGCCACCAATAACCGGAACAATCAGTTCAGCAGGGTTTTTGCCTTTTAATTCCGCGATAAAAGTTTCAGCGCGGATCACGTCCAGTGTCGTCACACCAAACAGCCGTTTTGCATCATAAGTTCCGGCTTTTTTGAATACTTCAGCTGCGATCGCAACAGTAGTATTCACTGGATTGGTGATCACACCGACCAGTGCTTTTGGACATTGAACAACAATGGCTTCTGCCAGAGTTTTTACCACACCAGCGTTGATGTTAAATAAATCAGAACGATCCATGCCTGGCTTGCGTGGCATACCGGCTGGGATCATAACAATGTCTGCACCTGCTAAAGCGGTATGCAAATCGTCTTTCCCATAGCCCGTCACTTTTACCGCGGTTGGGATATGACTCAAGTCTACAGCAACACCCGGCGTCACCGGAGCCAGGTCGTATAACGCTAAATCAGTACCTGCAGGCAGATTTAACTTCAGTAATAAAGATAGGGCCTGACCTATACCACCAGCAGCACCTAAAACGGTAACTTTCATGCTTATCTCCAATTGTCGGTTCACCGAAAAAAACGCGCCAACAATACTGAAATACGGCGCAAATTACAAATGACTTATACCAAAGTAGCAGCACATTATTTAACCAGACCAATATAGGACAATATCCAATAAAGCCCATAGTTCATCGCATTCTTGCACGGAGCAAAGAATTCACTGGATCCAACAGTAGTTTTTGCTATGGTATGCTTTGCGGCATGATGCTTGAGTAAGACTTAATTAAGTAAATTAACTGGTAACTATGACCAAACAAACCAAACAGGAAGCGCTGATCCAAGCCTTTAAGGCGCTGCTGAAAGAAGAAAGATTCGGTTCACAGAGCGATATTGTCGATGCACTGAAAGCGGAGGGATTCGATAACGTCAGTCAATCAAAAGTCTCTCGGATGCTGAGCAAATTCGGCGCCGTGCGTACCCGGAACGCTCGCCAGGAAATGGTTTACTGCCTGCCACCCGAATTGGGGGTTCCAACGACTAAAAGCCCACTGCGTCAGCTTGTTCTCGATATAGAGCACAATGATGTGATGATTATTATCCGCACTAGTCCCGGCGCAGCACAGTTAATCGCCCGACTACTGGATTCGGTAGGTAAAGCAGAAGGTGTGCTGGGTACAATCGCCGGTGACGACACTATATTTATCGCACCGACCAGCGTTAAAAACATAAATTTCACATTAAAGAAAGTGACTGAATTATTTGAAAAGGTCTGAGTTATTTGGATACCTTGTCAATATAAAGCATCATAGGCCGGCCTGATCTTCAAGAAACGAGATAGATGGTGCGAAAAAAGCCGCACCGCTATCAGCTTGAACATAATCCAGTAACAAGTCGTAGTTTTGCGCTCCAGAGTCGCCTAAACGCCGGTTAAGCCATGCCAGATAGGCCATAGGTTCAGCTGAACAAGCCAGAATAACTAACCCCTGCACCTTCAATTGGCCAAATGGCATGTTTTGAAAAACCAGCGGGTAAAACTCACCAAAATCATCTGTCACAGCAGCCTTAACCGCGTGGCTTTGTTCACTTAGCTGCGCCATAGGCAAGTGCTGGCCATCAAGTTTGCGCTGACCAATGATAACTTCTTGTTGTTGTTGAGTCAGTTGTTGCCAACGGTTTAAATCAAGCCGATAGCGCTGGTAACAGACATAACTGCCTTGAGCCAACTCTGGTTGTGATGTCTCAGATATCAGCGCTAACTCACGTTTTTTGCGGCCACGTGGCGATTGGGGCTGGTCAATGAACCCGGTCAAATCACGACCATCCATAAACCGAAAGCAATGGGTTTGTTCAACCAACTCAAGATGTGGCATAAGCTGCTGATAGCATTGCTGAATGGCCAGATGCAATACATCATATCGATCTGCCCGGATCTTCAACAACACATCATAAGGCACTGCTGGCATTGCCAGATCATCGACGAGTAAAGGTGAAAATGGCTGAAAATCCAAAGGTCGCACCGCCGGATAAAGAGCATCCCAATAACCCGGACCTATCGCAATGACGGCATTCAGATTCGCTTCGGAAAATTGATCTGTGAGCTTTTGAATCACACCTGGGATAAGCCCAAGTACGCGCCGGATATGGTGCTCGTGTCCATCTAAAGCATTCATCAGCAACAACAGCCCATGTAGGTTTGGTTCTGCACAGACACCCAATTGTTCTCTTGCCATAGTCCCAGCATTACAGTTAGCAGATGTCATCATGCTAACCAAAAAACTTAGTGGCGCCAAATCTACGTGAACTTTGTGAGATATATCTCACATTTGAGTAGGCTAAAGCGCCTTTTGGTCAGTGTTACTGAACTGAAAAAACAGATATGTCATTGTATTTATTAAATTTTATTATATTCGTATGATTATTGTTCTATTCTGATTGAGCGTAACCTGGCTCACAGCAACAAAACTCTCATAAATTCGGGGCATAATTCTCCCACCAGTCAGGAAGACATCACGGCAACTGCTGTGAAGACGCAATCAAGGATGGTTGATAAGTCGGATTGTCATGGACAGGCTCAGGAAGAGCTGAGATTTCAGGGTGAAGTCTCTACGGAAATGGACACCGGGAACGGTGGTGTTGGCAGGATGCCAGCCAATGGAGGAATCGCTCTGGAGGAGCGGATGTTGTTCAAGGATTGAATAGCACCAAAAGGGACGCTACAGGACGTAGCAGTGGTATCTGGATGATACCCAAGGGAACAGGACGCTACAGGACGTAGCAGTGGTATCAGGAAGATACCCAAGGGAACAGGACGCTACAGGACGTAGCAGTGGTATCAGGAAGATACCCAAGGGAACAGGACGCTATAGGATGTAGCTGCGGTATCAGGAAGATACTTCAAAGGAATGGAAAGCCAGGATTGGCTTGAAGTAGGACACTGCACTGGCAGCGTTTTATGAGCACGGATGTTAAAACCTTCACAGCGCGTGAATCTCCTTCGGGAGCCAGGGAAGACAACCCTCTGGGTTAGAAATGGAATTTGTTAAAGTATTACGGTAGCCGCATCCCAAAAGGATGCGGCTTTCCTGTTTTTAACACTGTTAATTCTGTACCAAAAGTCTCTTCAGCCAGAAAAATGTTCAGCGAACATGCCATGAGCCCCATCAATTTTTGACCTATGTATTTTCATTTCCGGCCTAGCGTCGGTTTTCTCATATTGACGATATGACTCGGGCTGATAGAAGACAGCACCAGCAGATCATGACAATTCGACCTCGATAGGTGAGCACTGACAGATGAAATATTCTAAATCGTTGCTTTGCCTACTTTTCAGACGAAAGCCTTGCTGATAGATTAGTTTTTGTCCGCACATAAATAAAAAACCCCACAGGCAAGTACCGGTGGGGTCGTCTTAGAAGACAAAGGACAAGGATAGACGATTTGGTGGTAAGGTTTAGTTTCCCGCTTCGGCAGTCACAACAGGCACTGCCGGGCGGGACACTCGCTCCTGAGAAGCCCCACCGCTCTCCTCAGACTGCTTACTTTAAGGTCGACACAAATTCAGGGTATGCTTCAATACCACACTCAGAACGGTCTACACCTTCATATTCTTCCTGTTCGCTGACGCGGATGCCCATAGTAGCTTTCAGTACACCCCAGACAATCAGACTGCAAACGAAAATCCAGACGAAGATTGTCGCTGCACCAACGAACTGACCCAGGAACGACGCGCTGTCTTTAGTCAGTGGCACAATCATCAGACCAAAGAAACCTACTACACCGTGCACTGAAATCGCGCCAACCGGGTCATCAATTTTGATTTTGTCGAAACCGATAATCGCAGCAACTACCAGCACACCTGCTACTGCACCAAAAATCGTGGCTTGCAGTGGTGTTGGTGTTGAAGGTTCTGCCGTGATAGCGACCAGGCCTGCCAGTGCACCGTTAAGTACCATCGTTAAGTCTGCTTTACGGAACAGCACCATGGATACAGTCAGAGCAGCCAAAGCACCACCGACAGCAGCAGCATTGGTGTTGACGAAAACCATTGCGACGCCATGTGCATTGCCGATATCTGCAAGCTTTAACATAGAGCCGCCGTTAAAACCGAACCAGCCCATCCACAGGATTAAAGTACCCAGGGTTGCCAACGGCATATTTGAACCCGGGAACGCATGTGCTTTGCCATCTTTGGTATATTTGCCTTTACGTGCACCCAGCAGTAACACACCGGCTAACGCTGCAGCACCGCCCGCCAGGTGGACGATCCCTGAACCAGCGAAGTCAGAGAAACCAAAATCAGCCAAACTATACAGACCAAATACTGGCTGACCACCCCAGGTCCATGAACCTTCCATCGGGTACAGGAAACCACACATCACCACCGCAAAGGCAAAGAATGCCCACAGCTTCATCCGCTCAGCGACTGCGCCTGACACGATCGACATCGCAGTAGCTACAAACACAACCTGGAAGAAGAAATCCGCAGCTTTCGAGTAAGCGGCTTTACCAGTGAAGCCATTTTCACGGCCGGCAATACTGGCCAGAGTTTCATCCACGTTCAGGGCTTCAATACCTGACAAGAAGAAACCGCCGCCGTACATGAACTGATAACCACAGATCAGGTACATCAGACAGGCAATGGCGTATAACACAAAGTTCTTGGTCAAAATTTCAGTGGTATTCTTCGCCCGGACCAAGCCGGACTCTAACATGGCGAAACCAGCCGCCATCCACATAACTAAGGCGCCACACACCAGAAAATAGAAGGTGTCCATGGCAAACTGTAAATGATAAATCTGTTCTTGCATGATGGACTCCTGCTAGATCGCTTCTGCGTCAGTTTCGCCGGTACGGATCCGTACCACTTGCTCAAGGTCATAAACGAAAATTTTACCGTCACCGATCCGGCCGGTGTGGGCAGCCTGTTGGATCGCCTGTAACAGACGGTCCACATTCTCATCCAAAGTTGCAATTTCCAGTTTGACCTTCGGCAGGAAGTCCACCTGATATTCCGCGCCACGATACAATTCTGTGTGGCCTTTTTGCCGCCCGAACCCTTTGACTTCCGTCACGGTCAGGCCTTCTATCCCAATGTCCGCAATCGCTTCACGGACATCGTCAAGCTTAAATGGCTTGATGATGGCTGTTACGAGTTTCATAGTTTTTATCCTCATTGATTCCCGGACCGGCGCAAATCGGCCCAGGCAACTTGTTGCTGTTGCTATTTGTATAAGAAAGTCGTGTGCCAAGTTTTTTATTTATTTAGATACAATGAGTTAGAACAATTCAGTAGTTTTCGCGCAAAAAAAACGCACCATATTGGTGCGTATCTTCCCGATGCAGGTGCAGGATTTTCAGGCAGGCAGAAATTGTTGCCAGGCTTGTAGCAGCTGGATTAAATCTTCAAGGCCACACTCGGATTGCAGGTTAGCGTCGTCTGTGCTGAGTTCAGCTTCGAGAAACTGGTCATCTGCATGTTGTTGATCACAGCTTTGATGAAATACTCTGACTTCCATCCGCTCCACCTGCAGCGAATATTCACGGCCATCAAACTGATATTCACTATAAAGACCGAGCTGTTGCAGCGCATCCAGCAACGGCTGGTAGCTACCGGCCCGCGAGGTAAACTCTTCCAGCAAAAAACACTGCAAGGCATGTTGTTCCGGCGCCAGTTTCAGCAGATAACGCCTGCTGTCCGGCAAATAGATAAAATCATGTTCCATAGCAACTCCAAAACAGGTCTTCAGCTGACAGACTGGCACTAAAAAGACAAAAGCCCGCAGCTGCGGGCTTTTGTGAGCGAACGAATAAATTAAACAGCTTGCTGAATAATCACGTTCGATGCTTTGCTGGTGTATTGGCTCATCTGATGGAAGTTCAGGTAGCGGTAAGTATCCGCAGCCGTCGTTTCGATCTGTTTCGCATACTCCAGATATTCCGCAACTGTTGGCAAGCGGCCAATGATAGACGCCACGCCAGCCAGTTCAGCTGAAGCGAGGAACACATTGGCACCCTGACCTAAACGGTTCGGGAAGTTACGGGTTGAGGTTGAAACCACTGTAGTGTTGTCACCGACACGGGCCTGGTTACCCATACAGAGTGAACAGCCCGGGATCTCGATCCGCGCACCGACACGGCCGTAAATACCGTAGTAACCTTCTTCGGTCAGCTGGTCTTTATCCATTTTGGTCGGTGGCGCGATCCACAAACGTGTCGGGATTTGACCTTTGAATTTATCCAGCAGTTTACCTGCAGCACGGAAGTGACCGATGTTGGTCATACAAGAACCGATAAAGACTTCATCAATCTTTTCACCGGCAACTGATGACAACAGACGGGCATCGTCCGGGTCATTTGGTGCACACAGGATTGGCTCTTTGATGTCAGCCAGATCAATTTCAATGACTGCTGCATATTCAGCGTCAGCATCTGCCCGCTCCAGTTTTGGATTGGCCAGCCAAGCTTCCATCGCGTTGATACGGCGCTCGATAGTACGAACATCACCGTAACCTTCGCTGATCATCCACTTCAACATGACGATGTTTGATTGCAGGTACTCACGCACTGAATCTTCAGACAGTGTGATAGTACAACCTGCAGCTGAACGCTCAGCAGAGGCGTCTGACAGTTCGAATGCCTGTTCAGCGGTTAAATGCTCCAGACCTTCAATTTCCAGTACGCGACCAGAGAAAATGTTGACCTTGCCTTTCTTCTCAACCGTCAACAAACCTTGCTGAATGGCGTAGTAAGGGATAGCGTGGACCAGATCACGTAACGTGATACCCGGCTGCATTTCGCCTTTGAAGCGAACTAACACAGATTCTGGCATATCCAGCGGCATGACGCCTGTAGCTGCTGCGAAGGCAACCAGACCAGAACCGGCCGGGAATGAAATACCCAGCGGGAAACGGGTGTGTGAATCGCCACCGGTACCGACAGTATCCGGCAGTAACATGCGGTTTAACCAGCTGTGGATTACGCCGTCACCCGGACGCAGGGAAATACCGCCGCGGTTCATGATGAAATCTGGCAGCGTGTGGTGTGTATTCACGTCTACTGGCTTCGGATATGCCGCCGTGTGACAGAATGACTGCATCACTAAATCAGCAGAGAAACCTAAACAAGCTAAGTCTTTTAACTCATCGCGCGTCATCGGACCGGTAGTGTCTTGTGAACCGACAGTCGTCATTTTTGGTTCACAGTATTGGCCAGGGCGAATACCTTTAACGCCACAAGCTTTACCCACCAGTTTTTGCGCCAGCGTGAAGCCTTTGGTCGTGACTTCAGTCACGGCAGGACGCTCAAATACGGTTGAATGGGCCAGGCCCAGCGCTTCACGGGCCTTGTCAGTCAGACCACGACCAATGATCAGTGGAATACGGCCGCCGGCGCGCACTTCATCTAACAGCACGTTCGAACGCAGTTCAAAGGTTGAAATCACTTCTTCAGTGCCGTGACGTTTCACCACGCCCTGATGTGGGAAAATGTCGATCACATCGCCCATCGCCATGCTGTTTACATCCAGCTCGATTGGCAGAGAGCCTGAATCTTCCATGGTGTTGAAGAAAATTGGTGCGATTTTGCCACCTAAGCATACGCCGCCAGTGCGCTTGTTTGGCACGAATGGCATGTCATCGCCCATAAACCACAACACTGAGTTGGTCGCTGATTTACGGCTTGAACCGGTCCCTACAACGTCACCGACGTAAGCCAGTGGGAAACCTTTGGCCAGCAGCGCTTCGATTTGTTTGACCGGGCCTTTTGAACCTGGCGCATCCGGCACAATACCATCGCGCTCGTTTTTCAGCATCGCTAACGCGTGCAGTGGGATATCAGGACGTGACCAGGCGTCTGGTGCCGGAGACAGGTCGTCTGTATTGGTTTCACCGGTGACTTTAAACACGGTCACAGTAATTTTTTCCGGTATGGCAGGCTTGCTTAAGAACCACTCAGCATCAGCCCAGCTTTGCAGCACGTTTTTCGCATGCTGATTGCCTTTGTCGGCTTTTTCTTTCACATCATGGAAAGAATCAAACATCAGCAGCGTGTGTGACAGGCCCTTAGCCGCAATAGCACCTAACTTGTCGCTGTCGAGCAGGTCAATCATTGGCTGGATGTTATAGCCGCCAAACATAGTGCCTAACAGTTCTGTAGCGCGTTCAGCCGTCACTAACGGGCTTGGCACTTCGCCTTTGGCAACAGCTGTTAAAAAGCCGGCTTTGACATAGGCTGCTTCATCAACGCCCGGTGGAATACGGTTTTCGAGTAAGTCGACGAGGAAAGCTTCTTCGCCGGCAGGAGGATTCTTTAATAATTCAACTAATTCAGCCACTTGTTGCGCAGTCAGCGGCTTCGGAGGAATGCCTTGGGCAGCACGTTCGGCGACGTGTTCACGGTATTGTTGCAGCACGGTAATGTCCTCTGGTTGGTCCACCCAAGCCTGTGCTCAAGCGGGTTTGCAGCAAATCAAACGGCTGGATTATAAGAAAAATCAGCCACAAATGACACCGAAGTATATGTCGCACTGCTTATAGTGGCTATAAGTTTGGTGAATGGTTAGCGTTTAAAACAATGATACGGAAAATTGTTGGGCGGGAAATCAACGAAGTGCCGCTTGTTGAATTGACACTGCGACGTCATATAACACAAAGGCCGCTTCGCGCGGCCTTTGTTTTGTTTGCAAGCTGGCAGATGAATTACCAGATTTTGACGCGGTTTTCCGGGGCAATATACATCTTGTCGCCTGGTTTGACGTTAAATGCATCATAGAACTCAGGAATGTTCGACACGATACCAATCACACGGTACTCGCTTGGTGAATGCGGATCTGTGGTCAGCATATTGCGCATATATTCTTCGCGGCCTTTACGACGCCAAACTTGTGACCAGCTCAGGAAGAACCGTTGTTCACCAGTGAAGCCGTCCATCACTGGCGCTTCTTTACCGCCTAACGACAGTTTATAAGCCTTCAGCGCGACGGTCAGGCCGCCGAGGTCACCAATGTTCTCACCTAAGGTCAGCTCGCCGTTGACGTGCATCCCTTCCAGCGGAGAATACTGGTTATACTGCGCGACTAACTGCTTACCGCGTTTTTCGAACTCAGCTTTATCTGCGTCGGTCCACCAGTTGCGCAGGTTGCCGTCACCGTCAAACTTCGCGCCCTGGTCGTCAAAACCATGACCCAGTTCGTGACCGATCACCGCACCGATGCCGCCGTAGTTCACTGCATCATCCGCATCCAGGTTAAAGAACGGAGGTTGCAGAATTGCCGCCGGGAACACGATTTCATTGTTGACCGGGTTGTAATAGGCATTGACGGTTTGAGGCGTCATAAACCATTCAGAACGGTCCACTGGCTTACCAAGCTTGGCCGTCATTTGGCCATAAGCGAACTGTGCAGCTGCTTTATAGTTGCCAACCAGGTCGTCGCCTTTGATGCTCAGGTTGCTGTAGTCTTTCCATTTATCCGGGTAACCGATTTTTGGCGTGAACTTGTTCAGCTTTTCATGCGCCGCTTTTTTCGTTTCCGGCGTCATCCATTCCAGTGTGTCGATGCTCTGGTGATAGGCTTTGATCAGGTTGTCGACCAACACCGTCATGCGCTCTTTCGCTTCTGGTTTGAAATGTTGTTCAACGTACAGTTTGCCAACGATTTCACCCAGCACTTCATCAGAAGCATTCACGGCTTTTTTCCAGCGTGGTTGCTGCTCTTTGGTGCCTGACAGCACAGTGCCGTAGAAGGCAAACTGACGGTCGACAAAAGCTTTGCTCAGCTTGCCAGAATATTCAGACACAAAGCGGATGCTCAGGTAATCTTTCCAGGTTTGCAGATCAGTGTCTTTATAGATGCCGGCAAAAGCTTCGAAGTAGCTTGGCTGTTCAACAATGATGTCAGTCACGCCGTCCAGCTTGACGACTTTGGCATACTCTTCCCACGGGAAAGCACCCAGTTTGGCGGTTAAATCCGCTTTACTGAATTTGTTGTAGGTTTTGTCCGCATCGCGGTTTTCCACACGGCTCCAGTGTTTCTCCGCAATCTTCAGTTCCAGCGCATAAATGCGCTCAGCAGCTTTCGCCGGATCGGCCACACCGGCTAAAGTCAGCATGTCGACCAGATATTTTTGATATTCAGTACGGATAGTGTCGAATTTCGCGTCTTTGTTGAAGTAGTAGTCTTTATCCGGTAAACCCAGACCGCTTTGGCCGAGATATAAAGCGTTTTGCGTCGACGCTTTGGCGTCGTTATTGACGTACCAGCCAAATGGCAGGCTGGTACCGACCAGCTGGAATTCAGCCATCACGCGGGCTAATTCAGTGTGGTCTTTGATTGCAGCGATTTTGTCCAAATCGGCTTTGATTGGCGCGACGCCTTTGGCTTCAATACCGGCTTCGTCCATATAGCTGGTGTAAAAATCACCGAGCTTTTGTTCGTCAGTGCCGGCGACTTTGTCTTTTTTCGCGGCGGCAGATTCGATGATCGTGCGCATCGCTACTTGTGAATCGTCATACAGTTTGGTGAAAGAGCCGTAGTTAGACTTGTCAGCCGGGATCTCGGTTTTTTGTAACCAGGTGCCGTTCACGCTGTAGAAGAAGTTTTCAGTATGTTTGACCGCCGGGTCAAAATTTTCCTGCTCAACACCTGACACCAGAGTTTTGGCCGGGGCTGCTGCAACAACTGGCGTTTCAGCAGGCGCCTGTGCGGCTTTTTCACAGCCGGTCAAACCAAGCGCCAGTGCGACACTCAGCGCCAGTACAGAGATATTTTTCATCGGGATAATTCCTGGTTGTTTTTTTATAAGACCCTGAGTTTTGGGCATGTTGATCTTTATCTGGATCGGGCTGCAGCCTGCTGCAGATGCGCCTGAACTCTGTTTGCATGGTAACGCGGCGCACGTCAGTCGACAACGATACCAACGGGCAAGTTGTAACGAAATGCAACAAAACGCATCATCAGGTGTGAAAATTCTTTACAGCTTCTGCACCAACCGGCCAATACCCGCCGATTAATTCAGCAATGACTGACCAGCCAGCTGTTGATAATGCCGCTGCAGATTCTCTATCCGTGTCAGAGCCTGAGCCGACGAATAAGGTTTAAATAACAACAATACCTTCAAAACACCCTGGTAAGCCTGCGCCTGATCAATGGTGGCGTGTGGGGCCTGCGTTTTCAGATAACTAATCCAGAACGTCACCACCAACTTAATGGTGTGGGCAAAATTGGCGATATCGGCATCATCAATTTCAATAACCTCCGCCGCTTTAAGTGCTTGTAATACTGAGACTACTTTGCTTTGCACGCCTTTTTGCACTTGCAAGTAATCTTGCTGCAACAAAGGGTCGCGACTGAGGATGTCCGGCAGATTGGCGTAAAAAAAGTGAAAGCGCCACATCAGTTCAAACACGATATCCAGGTATTGCGCCAACGCATCCAGCGCTTCTGAATGCCGGCTTGGCGGCTGCAAACGGTTTTCCAGCAACTTGGCGTACTCTTTAAAAATTTGCCGGACAATGTCTTCTTTATTGCGAAAGTGGTAATACAAATTGCCCGGACT
>JAIXSW010000353.1 GCA_027484495.1 Gammaproteobacteria bacterium | reverse complement strand
TCTGCAGTGATAAAAATGCCCGGATGCAGACAAAAACGGTGCGGCAAACCATAAAAAAAGGCCAGCGCACGGCTGGCCAAATTCGATTGTGCTTATACCGGCTGCCAGGCGAATTCTTTTAAGCCTAAATCGGCCAGCACTTTGTCCAGATGCGCTTTGGCCTCTGGCGTTGGCCCGGGATAATCGCCACCAATCGCGGTATTGCCGAGATAACCGATATCTTTGGTGCCTTGTGGCGTACTGAAAAACGCCGCAACCACCAGGCCCCGCAGCAGCGCAAAAGCTTTGGCGATACGCTGGAACTGCGGTTTGGTTTGCGCATTGTCAAAAGCAATATCGTCGATAATCGCCAACCGCTGCGGCCGCTTCAAACTGGCAAAGTTGCTGCCAAATCTTAACGTTGCTTCATCATCAATCCAGGCCAGCGCGGCTAAAATTACCGGTCTGTCCTGTTGCTGACGCGGATAAGGCGCACTGATCCATTCATCGATAATCGCCGGAGCGTCGACTTCAGACGCCGAAGGCACGTCGCCCTCACGCGGGATCAAAATGTCGGACAGCAGTGCCAGTAACGTTAGCTGTGGCGCCGACATCGTCAGTGGCCATGGTGATTCCGGCGGTAAGATCATATTGGGATCTGTGCCATAGCCTTTGGCGGTGATCGGTTTGAGTTTTAACTCTGGCCAGTGTTCCGTCGTTGCCGCCGCCTTGCCGGCGGCATCCGCTGGTGCAGCAGGCGGCGCACTGTCGCAACCACTGAGTGTCGGCAGCATGGAGCTGGCGGCGAGGGCAGCCAGCAGTTTCAATGACTGACGCCGAGTCAGGCCAGATTGATACTGGTAAGGCGTTTCGTTGTCAGTACTTAAATCTGGCTGGTTGATGTCATTGGTCATTTATAACGCTCCCTTGTCTAACTGCGTCGCCAACCAGGACGAATTGCGCATCGCCAGCGTCATGATGGTCAGCGTGCAGTTTTTATGCGGATTGGAGGCAAACACACCGCCGTCCATGACAAATAAATTCGGACAATCCCAGCTCTGACCCCATTGATTGGTGACCGAATCGGTTTTGCTGGCGCCCATCCGGGTAGTGCCGACTTCATGAATGATTTGGCCGCCTTTTAAAATGGCTTGCTCCGGCTTTGGCAACTCGCCAACGTCGGCACCGAGCAAAGTCAGGATCTCTTTTGCCGTGTTTAAACCGTGGGCCACCTGTTTTAACTCATGTTCAGACCATTTCCAGTGAAACCGCACCACCGGAATGCCCCATTTGTCGGTGACAGTTGGGTCGATATCCATATAACAATCCGGATTTGGCAGCATCTCACCGCGCAGTGCAAACGACACATAAGCGCCGTATTTTTGCTTAACCTGTTGTTTGAGCTGACTGCCATAGCCTTGTAAACCAGTATCAACATTGGCACCTGGCTCGCCAAACCGGCCACCCAGTTCAAAATGATAACCACGCGGGAAATCCAGTTGTTTGGCGGCCTGGGCTTTATGTCCCCACCACGGAATAAACAGATGGTTAGCAGTGTGACCATCTTCGTTGTAGATCGGACGGCCTTGCAGCGCCGGCACCATTGCACCGATATTGGCACCGGTTGAATCCATCAGGTTTTTGCCAACCTGACCGCTGGAATTAGCCAGGCCCTGCGGATGTTTGGCCGATTTTGAATTTAGTAATAACCGGGCTGATTCACAGGCACTGGCGGCGAGGATCACCACTCGCGCCTTGAGCTGATGTTCAGTACCGGTTTTTTTGTCGATATAACTGACCCCGGTCACTTTGCCGCTGTCATCAGTGGTGACCATTTTCACCATTGCATCGGTGCGCAGGTCAAGTAAACCAGTGGCTTTGGCCATCGGCAACAACGAGGTTGTAGTCTGAAATGCCGCGCCAATCGAGCAGCCATGACCACAAGGCGTGGCATAAAAACAGGCGGCGCGGTTATCCAGTGGCCGGGTCAATACCGCACGGTGCATTGGCACCGCCGGGATACCGAGTTTTTTCGCGGCTGCGGCGATCAGTAACTCTGGTACGCGTGGCTGCGGCGGGGGTTGCAACACGCCATCTGGTGACGGCGGCATATCATCGAGGCCAGTGTTGGTGCCACAAACGCCAACTAAGGCTTCGGTTTTGTCGTACCAGGGCGCGATATCGGCATATTCAAACGGCCAGTCGGCGCCGAGGCCATCCCGGCTTTTGCCTTTAAAATCGTGTTCGCTAAAGCGCAGCGCATAACGTCCCCAGTGATTGGTTCGGCCACCGAGCATCCGCGCGCGCCACCACATAAACTCAGAATTGTCCGCAGCGGTGTAGGGCTCATCCGGCACTTGCCAGCCGCCGTCGATGGTGGCGTCATAAAAACCAAAGTCTTTGTCCGGCGTGGCTGCGCCCATCAGCGGTGCATCACCGTTGCGCTTAAACATCGGTGTTTCTTTTTTCGGGTCGTAATCACGACCCGCTTCCAGCAACACCACTTTGTGGCCAAGCCGGGTCAGTTCATACGCTGCCATGGCGCCACCGGCACCAGAGCCGACGACTAAAATTTCAATGTCTGCGCTAGCCATTATTTCAGCTCTTTAATTTTGATGTTTTTAAACCAGACGGTATCGCCATGATCCTGCAGACCAATGTGGCCTTTTTTCGTCGCCGCGAAGCCAGGCCAGGTGGCAAATTTACTGATCGATAGTAATTGTTGCCAGCGGCTATCGCCGATTTTGATAGCTGCGGTCTGTACGCCGTTTTGCCAGACGGTCAGTTGGTCCTGGTGCAGGCGGACGGTCAGCTGATTCCATTGGCCGGCAATTTTATGCGAGGCTGGCGGAGAGGCAATCATGTCGTATAACGAGCCGGAACGGTGGCTTGGTAATTTATTATCGGGATGGCGTTCGTTATCGAGAATTTGGATCTCAGGCGCCTGGGCGTAGATAGTGTTACCGGTTTCATTTACCCGCACAAAAACACCGCTGTTGCCGCTTTCGGCGATTTTCCAGTCCAGCTTCAGCTCAAAGTTTTCAAAAGTCGCTTTGGTTAAAATATCACCGCCGCCTTTGCCGGAAAGCTTCAGGGCGCCATCTTCAATTTGCCACAGCGCGCTTATTTCGGTTTGTTTGAAATTTCGCCACTGTGAGCGATCTTTCCCGTCAAACAGTAATTGCCAGCCATCGGTCTGTTCTTGCGCGGTGAGTTGATTGTCGGCGGCGACGGCATTCAGTGAAAGTCCGCTGCAAAGCAGTAATGCCGTGAGTTTTATCATTGGTGTCAAAGTCTGTCCTCCTGTTGATGCTGCGTGCTGCCGGGGTGTCAGGCAGCATAAAACACAGCTATATCGCAGTGATCGCAAGCGCTACTGCCAGATCCTTCCGAAACAGTAACAGTGGTCCCGCTGTTATTTTGTGCTCTATAAAAGCAATGGGAGACCGGTTGATGCAAGTAAAAAATTACTTTTTTGAGGCAAAAACCGTCGGGTAGCCGACAAAGTGAGAAAAAGCTCCAGTGTTCGGCACAGCAAAATGAAACCGATTACATAAAATGCTGGAAAAATTAGCGTGCTGCAGGCAGGCTAAAGATGCAACAAATAAGGAGAATGTATGGTGGGCTACAGACGTTTTTTACCGGGGCTCAGCCTGTGGCTGGTCATGCTCAGCAGCAGCTGGAGCTGTCTGCTGTTTGCAGCAGAGCCGGTACTTGGCGGGGCTGACGGCGTCAAGGTACACCGCGACCTGATTTATGCAAGACCGGCCGGGCAGCCGCTGGCATTGGATATCTATCAGCCGGTGCGGCCGGGCATTCGGGCGCCGATGCCGGTTCTGCTGATTTTTCATGGCGGTGGCTGGCTGATTAATGACAAAAGCATCATGCAGCAGATGGCCGGTTATGTCGCGGCGAAGGCCGATATCGTGGTGGTCAATGCTGATTACCGGCTGCTCAGCAGTAACCATAACACCACCAAACTGAATCAGATTGTCGAAGATGCACTGGGCGCAACGCGGTGGGTGCAGCGCAATATTCAGCAATATCAGGGCGATCCGGCGCGTGTTGCTGTCACTGGCGATAGCGCCGGCGGCCATTTGGCGGCGATGGTGACATTGGCCGGGCAGAATTTATCGTCACAAGGATTTGCCAGCCGCACGCCGGGCTTTAAGCCCAGTTATTTACCGGATGGCGAAAGCGCCGAAAGTATCCGCGCCGCCGGTGGCATTCAGGTGCAAGCCGCGGTATTGAGTTATGCGGTGTTTGATTTGCAGGCGCGGGCCTTTGCTGATTTTGAAACCGCCAAAAATGGTTTTTGGGCGATGGGCAAGGCCAATGCGCGTGGCTTTTTTGGCGCGGGTATTAACGTGCACAGCCATCCGGAGTTGTACCGGGCGTTGTCGCCGTTGTATTTAATTCCAAGAGCCTGTCAGCGCCGACTGCCACCGCAGTTTGTCCATGTCGGCAGCCGCGATACGCTGACGACACCGGAGTCGGCGCAGCAATATGTCGATGCGGTTAATCAGGCCGGCCATCATAGCGAGTTAC
>JAIXSW010000496.1 GCA_027484495.1 Gammaproteobacteria bacterium | reverse complement strand
GTTGCAGATAATGCGCTGTTAATGCCGCACCTATCCCGCTGTTGCCACCCAAAATAACTACATGCATTTGCTGCCTCCGCTTGCTGTCTGAAAACAGTTACGTAGCAGCGCAGGCTTCGATCAGGGTTTTGGCGTCAGTAAAAATTGCAGCGGAATGTCGAGCCGTTTCGCCCAGGCCTGCTCCGAGTGATCTGTGCCCGGGAAAAACTTGCTTTGCCATAGCGCCGGAGGATATTTCAACTGTCGCATCAGCTGATCGACTTGCTGTTGCAATGGCGGGTAGAGAGCATCCAGCGTCTGGTCTCCATGATCAAAATACACTTTGTGCTGGCCGGCTTTTGGCAGGTTGTTTTGCATATAACGGAGAAAGGCGGCGGGAACCGGATTTTCTTTGTCCGGGAACACGCCTGGCCAATGCGTCGATAAACATCCGGCGCCGCCAAACACTTCAGGGTACTCGCTGATGGCATACATCGAAATCAGCCCACCCATGCTGGAACCCATCACAAAGGTATTGGCACGGTCGGTCAGTACCGGGAAATGGCTGTCGATATAGGGCTTCAGCTCTGTCACCAGAAACTGCAGATAGGCATCTGAGTAAACGGGACGTTGAAACAGTTTTTGGCCGGGTTGGCGGTCCAACTGATAGAAGTTTTGTTGCGTCTGCGGCGTTAAACTCTGAAAAGGGCGTTGTGGAAAGTATTCAGCGTGGCGGTTCAGATCGGCATTGTGCACACCGACCACAATAAAAGGCCGGGTTTTGCCACTGTTGATCAGAGCCTGAGCGGTTTCATCAACCCGCCATTCCTGTTTATTCCAGGTGCTGTTGGCGTCATACAACATCTGGCCGTCGTGCATATATAACACAGCGTACTTTTGGCTGGCGTTGAACCCGGCCGGCAGCCAGATATCAATATGGCGCGGCGGGACCAGTTTTGACGGGAAGTTTTCCAGTCGTTGCAGGCTGCCCTGACTGACTTGCGGCAGAGCCTGCGAAAAAAAACTAAAAAGAGTAAACAGCACCAGCACAGACCTACGCATAAAACCCTTCCTGAACAAAAGCCATCATTGTCAGCAATATAGTGGATCTCAGTGCCAGATAAAGCTGCATACGAATGCATAGCCTGTAAAGCTGACGTGGCGCAGGACCACCGGAGTTTTAGCACAAGCGCTTGGCGAATCGGCAGCCTTGACTATAGTAAAAAGGTTCAGGCAAACACCGCAGGAGGGATGCTATGGCGACAATCTCGGAAAATGCATATCGGATGATTCGTTCACACGCGATTGATCCGGTCGAAGCAGAACAGTTTTATCAGCAAGGTCTGGCCTATTTCGGCTCTGACGCTTTGTTTGCGCAGTGGCTGACCAATGCCAATGCTTATACGATGGGGCAGGCACCTATTAATGCTCTATCCGCAGAAAATGGCATTGCCTACCTGACCAGCCTGATGGACCGGATGCAGGATGATTATTAATCCGGGTCTCCCCGGACAGTACTGAAAAACAATAAAGGCGGCCGAAGCCGCCTTTATTGTCCTAACCACACCGGCCCCAACAGCCGGTTCCCAACCTGGTTTGTGTAACCCGACGCTTCGAGCGTTAAGCGTACAGCCGGTCGAAGATATTCAGGAATGTTGGTTGCCGTTCAATGTCCAGCGGCGGTAAATGTAAGCGGCTGGCAATATCACGGGCACTGATCACGCCGCGGATCTGGTGGTTTTCCAGATCGATGACGACACAATATGACTCGCCATTGTGTTGCAGTGTATTCAGTACATCGCCGACGGTGCAGTATTGGATCTGTTGATATGACAGTGCGATCAGATTTTCGCGAGCCCGCATCAAATCAACAACTTGTAGCTCGCTGGCTTTTAGATCCTTGCTGACATGCTGCATGATGTTTTGTGTCGATAGCTGTTCAGTACTAATCAGACCGATCATCTCTTTCTGCGCATCAACCACCAGTTTAAAACTGCAATGCTCATGCGTCATCATATCCAAAGCTTCTAATGCGTTGGTTTCAGCATCGAGGATGGCCGGTGCGCTGTGGCGGAAATCGTTAAAGATCTGCAGTGCAGGTGATTTTAACGTGGTGTCAGCGAATTCTGTTGGTTGGATCAAATGGTCAATATGATCAACGGTATAAACGTTTAACTTTCTCATACATGCCTCATTAGGGCCCGCGCCGGCAGGCCCAATCTAATCTGAAAAAAAGAATGCAATGCTGTGTTTACAGCGGAAAAGCTACAGATTAGGCGATGGCTGGTGGTGCGCGTGGTGCTGCTGTCAGCAGAACTGAGCGGCGTGGCAGCTGCTCAGGGGCAAAATGGGCAGTGGTATTGGAATACAGCGCAGTGGCAGCAGTTTTGGTCTGCAACAGCAGCGGATGTTTGATTTCGGGATCTTTTGGTGTTTCAGCGTCGGCAATTTTTGATGTTTGCTGGCTGATTAACGACTGACTGTGGCTGAAATGTGCTTCTGTATTGTCCACCCATGCCTGAGATGCAGATCGGGTTTCACCCGTCAGCAGGACGCTCAGATAAAGGATGGCTAAAAACACATTCAACAGGCGCATAGAATTTCATCTCAGTCAGGTTCAACGTCAGAACCATAAACCGACTATAGCAGCGGCTGTTTTGAAAAGACAATAAAAAAAATTGCACAGCCTGACTGGAAAAGTCAAT
>JAIXSW010000035.1 GCA_027484495.1 Gammaproteobacteria bacterium | reverse complement strand
TTTGAACGAACGAATAGCTGAAAAACTTGCTGAACTTGAAATTGACGATGTAGATGTTCAGCAGCGATTAGAGCGAGAACTTAAGCGCGACTACCATATCATTACAGCTAGTAGCCGGCTTGATCAAATTGCCAGAGATTTTGTGACCCACTATTCCTACGCCTGGGAAACTGGCAAGGCTATGTTTGTTTGTCTGGATAAGATTACTTGTGTTCGGATGCATAAGTTAATTGATTTCTATTGGCAAGAGGCGATCAAAACCAAAGAGAGAGAGCTTACATTTGCCGCGGATGAGCAAGATCTTGCATGGCGTGAACGACAGTTATCATGGATGAAAGAAACCCTGATGGCCGTTGTTGTAAGCGAAGAACAAGGTGAAGTTGCGAAGTTTGAAAAATGGGGCCTCGATATCAAACCACATCGACAGTTGCTGAAAACAGGTTTCCAGCTTCCCGATGGATCGAGACTCGATATGGAAGAGGCCTTTAAAGCAACTACACATCCTTTCAGAGTTGCAGTGGTGTGTGCCATGTGGTTGACAGGCTTTGATGTACCCACACTTTCTACGCTTTATCTTGATAAACCGCTCAAGGCACACACGTTAATGCAAGCGATTGCACGCGCAAATCGGGTTGCGGAAGGCAAAAACAATGGTTTGATCGTGGACTACTGCGGAATTTTGAAAAACCTAAGGAAAGCGTTAGCTACATTTGCCGGTGCTGGCGACGAAGGTCATGGTGGAGCGGACGACAATAAAGATCCTGCAAAACCCAACGAAGAACTTTTGCAAAGCCTCAATGAGTCTATTAGTTTTGTCGCTGAGTTTTTACGTAAGAAAAACTTTGAGCTGCACAAAATCGTGACTGAAACTGGATTCGCCAAGAATGCAGCCATTGTACAGGCAAAAGAAATTATCAACCAAAACGATGAAACCCGTAAACGTTTTGAAGTAATGGCAAGGGAAGTATTTAATAAGTTTAAAGCCTGTATCAACTGTCCAGGTATCAATGCTTACCGCGATCTTCGTGATGCAATTAACATTCTTTATAAGAGCTTACAGGCGGATAAAGAGAAAGCAGACATCTCTGACATCATGAAACAGCTTTACGAGATCGTTGACGGCAGCATCGATACGTCATGCAAAGTCAGTGAGCCTAAACCAGATAGTGGGAGGATCTATGACATTAGCCAAATTGATTTTGAAAGGCTAAAGCAAGAATTTGCTCGGTCGGAACAAAAAAATACGACGGTACAATCACTTAAGCAGGCTTTGGAGAAGAAGTTAGCACGACTGATGATGCAGAATCCGTTGCGGACAGACTACCAAGAGCATTACGAAAAGCTGGTAAAGGAATACAACCAAGAGAAAGACCTCGTACTGATCGAAAAGACTTTTGAGGCACTGCTAAAACTGCATGAAGCGCTGTCACATGAGGAAAAACGCGCCTTACGCGAAGGTCTTGATGAAGAATCTTTAGTCCTTTTTGATTTACTCAATAAACCGAATCTAAATCCAAAAGAAATTGGAAAGATCAAACAGGTGGCAATGTCTCTGTTGGCAAATCTTAAAGCCGAGCACTTAAAATTTGAAAATTGGCAGCAGAAAGAGTCCACCCGTGATGCTCTGAAACAGCAAGTTTATGACTTTTTGTATGATGAGCGCACTGGCTTACCTGTTGATGATTATGAAGAAGAAGAGATCGCTGAGATCAGTGAAAAAGTATTTTTACACCTGTACCGTGCGTATCCTAGGTTGCCGTCGCCGATATACTCCAATTTGGTTTAATAAACAGTCCTGATAAAATAACAAGTGAACAATATTTGTAAGTATTTTGAAATAAATAGCGGAGTCGAATCCTAAAAAATTTTATACGCTAGAAAAGGCTAGAACAAGCTACCACCATAATTTGGCGCTTGAGTGTTCACATGTTCTGGGAAAAACATGGCCATAGTTAGTGATGAGTGAAAATTCCAAATAATCGCCAGTGTGATCTATTTTTAAACTAAGTCCGTTATACTCTACGAGCATCCTCCTGCCTCCAGGTTGCATCTCCTCAAATGTAGTTTGGCAAACTAAATTGTCTTTAAAGATGCCAACCGCGCGTTTAAGTCCGTCAAGATGAACATAGCTTGGTTTATAGTGCTCAGTAAAGTCACAAACAAACCCAGACCGTTTACTTTCAAAATAAGAAAAATAGTTATGTCTAGTTCCGAACGTATGTTCAAATCCTGAAAGTGTATTGGAGTTTGAATTTTTTAAACCGCTCGACACTAATTGAATCACTTTTAGTTCTCCCGCATCTGTTGCAACTACACTCCTACTCCAATATGCACAGTGAATATCACCCGCGAGAACAGTAAGGTTTTTTATCCCTCTTCTAGCAAGAATAGTAAAAAGTCTCACAATGTCGTCAGGGTAAGTTTTCCAGCCCTCACTGTCTGAAAATTCTTCTCCAAATATGGTGTTAGAAATTGCCTGAAGCTTTTCGATGAATTGTGGAACAAAAATTGGTGCCGAAATTACTAATATTACAGCGCTTATAGCACTGGATTTTCGGTTTTTTAGCATTTCGTCAATAATTTCCCACGATTCACCGCAATAGCTAACATCTCGATACTTCTGATAAAATAGGGATGATTCGCTTATTTTTTTTTTAT
>JAIXSW010000517.1 GCA_027484495.1 Gammaproteobacteria bacterium | reverse complement strand
GCACTTATTGTGTTGTCTGAAGGGGAACTGGCGTTATACGCGATACTTGGTCTGGTGTTGTTATTCGGTTTCTTGCTACAGCTCTGGTTGCCATTGCAGCTGACCCGGACGCGGTTTTTGCTGCGCCGGCAGGATTTTCTGCTTGAATCGGGCGTCTGGTGGCGGCAAGCGGTGTTGATCCCGCTGACACGGGTGCAGCATGTTACCGTCAGTCAGGGGCCGTTGCAGAAGCAGTACGGCCTGGCCACGCTCAAGGTGTTTACTGCCGGTGGTTTGCAGGCGGAAGCTGCACTGTCGGACATTGAATATGAGTTGGCGCAGTCGCTGTGCCAGCAGCTCAGCCAGCTGATCCCGCAGGAGGAGCGCGCGGATGCAGCCTGAAGCAGTAGAGGAAACCAGCCCCTGGCAACGGGTTTCGGCCTGGGCGCTGGTGCCATTATTCGGCAAGTCTGCCTGGGAGTTTTTTGGTTTAATCGTCGGCGGTGCGTTTTTGTCTTCGCGCGACAAATACGCGGCTTATATGCCTTATGTGCTGGCTCTGTTGGCGTTGCTGGTATTGGGCCGGGCCATTATCGGCTGGCGGTTTAGCCGGTTTCGGGTGACCGCGCAGGGTATTGAACTGGAAAAAGGCCTGCTGCACAAAGAAAAGCTGCTACTGCCACAAGCGCGGGTGCAGGAGCTGCAGGTGCGGCAACCGTTTTATTTCCGGCCTTTGCGGCTGTATGCCGCCAGTATCGACAGTGCCGGCAGTCAGAAGCAGGAATTCGCCCTGACCGGTTTGTCTGAAAGTCAGCTGACGTTGTTGCAGGGCCAGCCCGCCACTACGCCGGCCAGCGGCTCCACGCCGTTTTACCGGATTTGGCTCGCGACTTTATACAATGCTTATTTATGGCTGCCGCTGGCGGCCGTGTTCGGCATGAGTCAGCAGTTTAAAGATGCACAGGGTCTTCAGTGGCTGTTAGAGACCAGCGAGGCGCTGCTGGCGCAATACGATATTCAGCACAACTTGTTGCTGCAGGTATTCAGCGGTCTGATGTTGCTCGCCCTGGTCGCCTTGGTGCTGGCATTGATGACCCTGATTTGGCTGTATCCGCAGCATCTGCTGCGTGATGCCCGCAAGTTGCAGCTGACGCAGGGTTCTGTGCTGAAAAAGTCGCTGCGGATCTCCAGTGCGCGCGTGCAGCTGGTGCTGGTGAACCAGCCCTGGCTGGCGCGGCTGCTGGGGCACTATTCGCTGATCTTTCATGGCTTTGCCAGCAACCAACAACAAAGTAAATTTGCGGTGCTGGGGCAAACGGCGCCGGAGCTGGACATGCAGCTGAAGGCACAGCAGTTATTGCCGCTGCCTGACGTGCAAGGCGCGGATTTACAGAAGTTTGTACCGGTGTATTTTCGCCGTCAGGCCTGGTGGTCCGGGCTGGGCTTGCTGGTCGTCACCGCACTGCTCTGGCAGTCCAATATCCCGCCGCTATGGTTCAAAGCATTGGTGTCGCTCGCGCTGAGCAGCTGGTGGTTACTGGAACTCTGGCTGAATTACCGCTGGCATGGTTACCGGGTGCAAGGTGATGTGCTGTATTTGTGGCAAGGCGGTTTTGGCCGGCGCTGGTACATGTTGCCGCTGCGGCAAGTGCAGCAGGTCCGGCTGCAACAAACGCCGTTTTTTCAGCAACATCAGATGGTGCGCCTGCAGCTGCAAACCGCCAACGGCAATCTGACGCTGGCCGCTATTCCCAATGCGGAAGCGCAGCAGCTGTATACACAGGTGCTGGCGCTGCAGTATCCGCAGTGAAGGAACCAAAGTGAATGAAGCAGAGTGCAGCAACAGAAAGCTGTTGAGGCCGGGTTTTTGTCAGGCCCCTTCCTGGTGGCTCGATTTCAATTCATGGAGTGAAGCATGTTTTTTTATCGCAACAGATTGCCGCATCAGGCACAAATACTGACGCTGGGGATGTTTCTGACCGCTGTGCTGCTCATCAGTGTGTCGCAGCTGCATTTGGGGCTAGGTTTGTGGCTGATGTTTATTTTCGCCTCAGCCACTTACTGTACAGTGCAGTGTGCCAAACGCTTCTCGGGCTTGACCAATGGCAATAAGATTTTGCTCTCGCTGGTTGTCCTTGCCATAGGGTGGAAGATTGTCCGCATGCAAGGCGCCGGTGCTGTGCCAAGCGCTCTGGCAACGGCTATCAACGCTGATCTTTATCTGTTGTGGAGCTATATCGCGCCAATCTTCAGCGCATTTTTATTAGTGATGATCATACTGTCACCAGCATCGCAACTGACTGCGCTGCAGATCCGCGACAGACGAACACTGAATACATTATGGTGGCAACAAAACTTCAGCAGAACGTCGAGAGTTTTGTTTTTTACCACGGTGTTATTACTGGCTTTGATGGCTGCATCGACTGTTGTTGAGCAGATGTCGGACAACGCCTGGTCCGGGTATTTAACATCTAATTTGTGGATATTCCTGCCAGATCTGCTGTTGCACCTGCTCGGTTTGATGTTCTATGCCGAATTGCTCGCCGGCAACAGCTCAGCGCGAAAGGCCGTCTCTGGCGCTGTTTAGCGGCAAAGCCGGCTGCTGAATCAACTTACATCGCATCATCGCAACATGGATGGCGGCGCTGCGCTGGCACGGCTGTTGGCGGCAAGCCCGCGGCGCTATCCATTCGTGACTGAACTGAATACCCGCTGCTGAATTAAAACTCCTGCACGGTCGGGCGCAGTACAATTTCGTTGATATCGACATTGTCTGGTTGCTCGATGGCGTACGCCACAGCGCGGGCGACGGCGTCGGCCGGGATTTGGTTTTGCTGGTAAAACGCATTAACAAATTCCGCGCTGGCGCCATGGCTGCTACCGTGTTTCAGTTCGGATTCGACCGCGCCCGGCAGAATCGTCGTGGTGCGGATATGGCCACCAACTTCAT
>JAIXSW010000497.1 GCA_027484495.1 Gammaproteobacteria bacterium | reverse complement strand
ATAACGGATGGCCTTTGCCGCAATACAGGAAGTTGGTTTCATTGTGTAGCGGCACATAATCGAGGCCGCGGATATGGTGGCGACTGACACCGATACCGACCAGCGAGCGGCCGTTTGCCACTGAGGTTTCCACTTCTCGCGCTTCACAGACGTAAATATCAAACTGCAGGTTGTCGCTTTTGGCTTTGAGCGTGGCGATAGCCTGTGCCACACCACAGCGCGGATCGCTGACCAGCGTGTCAATAATAGCGATGGTGACACGGCCGGATAACTGATGTTTTGAACCAGCAACGGTGCTGGCAAAAGTCTCGCATTGCTGCAGCAGTTCCAGCGACGCCTGATAGGTAATACGGCCGGCGTCGGTCAGTTCAAAGCCACTGCGGCCACGTTTACACAGCTTTAGGCCCAACCTTATCTCTAAGTCCGACAAATGCGTACTAATAGTCGAGCGGCCGATATTTAACCGTGACTCAGCAGCGGACAATCCGCCCGATTCCACGATAGTGACAAAAATGCGCAGCAAGCGTAAATCGACGTCCTGAACCTGCATCAGACAATGGCCTATTGGGTGTGGTTTTAGTTCGATAAAACCGGAATGAGTTACGATTATTATGTATTTATAAAACATCAGTGGCAAGCTAGCATGCGCTCAACAATCCTATGTCAGGCCCTGAGCGCAAGCAGGGCCTGACACAGCAGACCGACAAGCTTAAGGAGTCACAGATGGCGTTTAAATACGGGATAGACCGGTTAGATTTAGCGACGGTTAATGGCATTGCCGATGGCACTATTAAAGCGGAGCTTTGTGCGCAAGCCATAGCCCGCGTCAAGCAAAGCCGCAGCAATGTCGAAGTGATGGCTGCATCCAACAAAGCGATTTATGGCATCAATACCGGTTTTGGCCCGCTGTGTGACACGCAAATCTCCCCGGCAGAAACGGCACTGCTGCAAAAAAACCTGCTGATCACCCATGCGGTGGGCGTCGGCGAAGCCATCGCCAAGCCAATTTCAAAATTAATGCTGATCACCAAAGTGCATGCGCTGTGTCAGGGTTACTCCGGCATCCGGCTCGAAGTCGTCGAACGCATGCTGAAATTTGTTGAACTGGATTTGATCCCGGTGGTGCCGGAGCAAGGTTCAGTCGGCGCGTCCGGTGACTTAGCGCCGCTGTCGCATTTGTTCCTGCCGCTGATTGGTGAAGGCGAATTCTGGCCCGCTGGTTCTGCATCAAACCAGGAGGCGATACCGGCGATTGAAGCGCTGCGTCAGCATGGTTTAGCACCGCTGGAACTACAGGCAAAAGAAGGCCTGGCGCTGATTAACGGCACCCAGTTTATTCTGTCGCACGGTATCACTGCGCTGACTAAAATGCAGTATTTGTTGGATCTGGCGGACGTGGCCGGTGCGATGAGCATCGAAGGCATGCAAGGCAGTGGCTCACCGTTTCGGCCGGAATTGCACGAAATCCGCCCTTTTGCCGGCAGTATCGAAGTGGCCGCGCGGATGCGCCGTTTATTCAAAGATTCGCAGAATATGGGCTCACATACCGGCTGCGCCCGCGTCCAAGACCCGTATTCACTGCGTTGTATCCCGCAGGTGCATGGCGCGTCGCGCAACGCGTTTAACCACTTAAAAGAGCTGGTTGAGATTGAGATGAACTCAGTCACTGATAACCCGATCATCATCAGCGCGGAAGAAGCGCTGTCCGGTGGTGGTTTCCACGGTCAGCCGCTGGCGATGGTGCTGGATTACACCTCAATTGCTGCAGCTGAACTTGGCAATATCTCCGACCGCCGCTGTTATTTGCTGCTGGAAGGCCTGCACGGTTTGCCGCGTTTGCTGACTAAAGCCGGTGGCCTTAATTCCGGCATGATGATCCCGCAATACACTACGGCGGCGTTGGTCACTGAAAACAAATCTTTGTGTTTCCCGCCATCGGCCGACAGCGTGCCGACCTCAATGGGGCAGGAAGATCATGTGTCGATGGGCAGTATCTCGGGTCGCAAGCTGAATCAAATCCTCGGCAATCTGGAGAAGATCCTGGCCATTGAACTGATGTATGCCGCCCAAGCCATTGATTTCCGCCGGCCCAACACTTGCTCAGATTTAATCGAAGAAAATCATGCGATTATCCGCGCTAAAGTCGCCAAGCTGGAAGAAGACCGGCTGTTAAAACCCGATATCGACGCGATGATCAAGCTGGTGAAAACCCAGGCTTTAACCGTCAACTTTGCGCTGAATTGAAAAGGGACAGCAGCATGAATTTTCAGGATCAGATTAAACAAGGTATTCCGGCAACGCTGCCGGCAGTGAAGCCATATCCGGCGGATGCCAACCGGGCGCCGAAGCGCAAAGACATTCTGACTAAAGCGGAAAAACAGCTGGCGGTACGGAATGCGCTGCGCTATTTCCCTAAAGCCTGGCATGCCGAGCTGGCGCTGGAATTTGCCCGCGAGCTGAATGATTTCGGCCGGATTTATATGTACCGCTTTAAGCCAGACTATGCCATCAAGGCGCGGCCGATCAGCGATTACCCGGCGAACTGCCAACAAGCCGCCGCCATTATGCTGATGATCGACAACAACTTAGACCCTGCCGTTGCGCAGCATCCGGAAGAGCTGATCACCTACGGCGGCAATGGCGCGGTGTTTCAGAACTGGGCGCAATATCGCTTAACGATGAAATACTTGAGTGAAATGGCTGAAGACCAGACGCTGCACATGTATTCAGGCCACCCGATGGGCTTGTTCCCGTCGTCGGTCGAGGCGCCACGTGTAGTCGTGACCAACGGCATGATGATCCCGAATTATTCCAAACCGGATGACTGGGAACGTTTTAATGCATTAGGCGTCACGCAATACGGCCAGATGACGGCCGGCTCTTTTATGTACATTGGCCCGCAGGGCATTGTGCACGGCACCACCATCACCGTGATGAACGCGTTTCGTAAAGTGCTGCAAAAAGGCGATACGCCTAAAGGCAAAATTTTCTTAACCGCTGGTTTGGGTGGCATGAGCGGCGCGCAGCCCAAAGCCGGCAACATCGCCAATTGCATCACGGTCTGTGCTGAAGTGAACCCCAAAGCAGCGACCAAACGCCATCAGCAGGGCTGGGTCGATGAACTGATCGACAATATTGATGCCTTGATCGCTCGGGTGAAAGTCGCGCAGGCCAATGCCGAAGTGGTGTCGATTGCCTATATCGGTAACGTAGTCGAAGTGTGGGAAGCCTTTGATGCCGCGGATATTTTCGTGCATTTAGGTTCGGATCAAACCTCACTGCATAACCCATGGTCGGGTGGTTATTACCCGGTTGGCATTTCGTATGATGAAGCCAATCGTTTAATTCGCGAAGCGCCGGAATTATTCCGCGCCAAGGTACAGGACACGCTGAAACGCCACGCCGCCATCGTGAATAAACACACCGCCAAAGGCACTTATTTCTTTGACTACGGCAATGCGTTTTTGCTGGAAGCGTCGCGCGCCGGTGGCGATGTGATGGCGCAAAACGGCATCGATTTTAAATATCCGTCTTATGTGCAGGATATCTTGGGTCCGATGTGTTTTGACTATGGTTTTGGCCCGTTCCGCTGGGTCTGTGCTTCGGGTAAGCCGGAAGATTTGGATAAAACCGATGCGATCGCGGCAGCGGTGCTACAGCGCCTGATGCTCGAGGCGCCGGAAGAAATTCAGCAACAGATGCAGGACAACATCAGCTGGATT
>JAIXSW010000313.1 GCA_027484495.1 Gammaproteobacteria bacterium | reverse complement strand
TGGCAGGAGCCGTTTCAAACTGAAAAATAGTTGCCATCAGCAGACTCCCCGGGCCGGACTCAGCACCTTGGCAGCACGCTGCACTATCAGCGGTGATGGATGTTTCTGTGCATACTGTTGCAGCAGGGCCATTGCCTGCTGCGGAGATCTGGCTGAGACCCCTTCCAACGCCCGCCAGGCGATTTCCGGCACTGCGGACATTGTCAGTTGCTGCAGCAGGTTTGCACTGCGTTCACTGCTTGAGCGCGCTAACACTTCAATGAAATTAAACAGCCGGGCGTCCTGATGCGAGCGCAGCGAAACCCGGCTCAGTTGCAGGCTGTGCCTGTCAAAGCACAGATGGTGACGAATATCGTCAGATTTACTGAACTGCACCAGCAACAAAGCGCTCGTATTACAACTGAAATCCGCCGCCTGCCACGCATCGAGGTTAAAACTGCTGCCAGCGCCGAAACACTGACGCTCAACAATGCCACTACACCGGTAGTGCATCTGGGTCTCAGCCGTCACCGCCTCGCAGCGGATCGCCTCCAGCTCAACTTCGCCGGCCAGAACTCGGCCCTGCAACGGGCCCAACGTCTGTAACGTCGCCTGAAATGGCCGGCAGCCCATATAAAGTAAAGTGCGTTCTGCAACACTGTCACTGAGTACAAAGGACCCGGCTTCCATTGAAACGTAGGGGAAAGCACCTTTTTGCAACGCCTGTTCAAACCAAAGCACCAGCTGTGCAATCGACATCTGCATAAAATTCACAATAGCGTCTCTGCTTAAAACTGTCCGGAAACAGACACCGGCAACACCCGTGCCGGTGTCTGTGCGTCTTATAAGGTTTGGGTCAGAATGATGATGATTGGAATTACAAACACCGGATCCAGCACTTGTGGATCAAACATGCTCACGTCAAAATTCCCCAGTGTGTTTACTGCTTCGATCATCAGATCCATTTCTTCTCTCCTCATTGATATTTTTTAAGTTGGGCGCCAATCAGAAGCGCAACATATTAATAACAATAAAAAGCCAAGTTCTTCAATAATGATAATTTGGAGGTAACAGGTAAAACAACATTTATCAGATTTTTATCAAACAGAGTCCAGGCCGGATGCCGGCCCGGATTTCAAGCCTGGTCAAAGGTTTGGTGATAACGGGTTACCGTCAGGTTGCAGGTAAAAATCAATTAAATATCAAAGCGGTGACGCCGCCGAAGGCAGCGCTTAGCCCCGGATCAGGCCGAGCTGGCCTGATAGTGATAGGCGTAATACACCACTGGGATCACCACCAACGTTAATACGGTCGACACGCCTAAACCGGCAATCAGCGCCACCGCCAGACCACCGAAAATTGGGTCATCCAGAATAAACATCGCCCCTAACATCGCCGCCAGCGCGGTCAGAATAATAGGTCGTGCCCGCACTGCGGAAGCGTGCACCACGGCCTGTTCCAGGCTGACGCCAGCAGCAGTTTGTTGCTGGATCGCATCAACCAGCAAGATCGAGTTGCGCACGATAATCCCGGCCAGCGCAATCATGCCAATCATCGACGTCGCCGTGAACTGCACGCCGAGCAGCCAATGGCCCGGCATAATGCCGATAATCGTCAGCGGGATCGGCGCCATGATCATCAGCGGCACGCCGTAAGATTTAAACTGCGCCACCACCAGCAGGTAAATCATAATAAGGCCGACGCCATAAGCGATGCCCATGTCGCGGAAGGTCTCAAAAGTGATTTGCCACTCGCCGTCCCACTTAATACTGATTTGGTCGGTATCGGTTGGCACACTGAACAAATGTTGCGCCGGCGCAGCGTTCTGTTGAGAAAGCGCAGCGTTCTGTTGAGAAAGCGCAGCGCTTGGTTGCGACAGCGCAGCGTCGCCCTGCGACAATGCAGCTTTGACATCGAGCATGCCGTACAGCGGGCTGTCCGGGCCACCAGCCAGATCAGCGGTGACAAACACGACTGGCCTTAAGTCTTTGCGATAAATCGTGTTTTCCCGCGTGGTTTCGACTTTGCGCGTCAGTTCCGACAACGCAATCAGCTGGCCACTCTGGCTCACCACCGGCAACTGCCCGAGCGCAGCCCAGTTGGCGAGTGCACCTTCACCCAGTTGCAGTTCGACTGGCGTCAGCTGACGTTTGTGGTCATCACGCAGGAAAGTCGCGGTCTGACCGGACACGGCCATCTGCAACGTCTGATTAATCGCCTCAACCGATACACCAAGCAGCGCAGCTTTTTGCTGATCAGCGACTAATTGCCAACGCGGCTGCGCTGCTTCGACCGTGCTGTCGATATCGACCAGCAGCGGTGTAGCGGCAAACTGTTGTTGCAGCTGCGTCGCGGCTTTGAGCTGCGCCTGATAATCCGGGCCATAAACTTCGGCGACCAGTGGCGCCATCACCGGCGGTCCGGGTGGCACTTCGACCAGTTTGATGCTGGCACCGGTGCTTTGTTCGAGTTTGCTGAGCAGCGGCCGCACGCGCAGTGCAATGGCATGGCTCTGCTCGTCGCGTTGATGGCGGTCTTGCAGGTTGACCTGCACGTCACCCTGCCACGGCAGCTGACGCAGATAATATTGCCGGACCAGGCCATTAAAATTCATTGGTGCGGCGGTGCCGGCGTAGGATTGTAAATGGGTGACTTCCGGTAAGGTCAAAAGCGCCTGACTCACCTGATTCAGCACGGCCTGCGTTTGCTCCAGCGTGCTGCCTTCCGGTAAATCCACCACGACCTGAAATTCGGATTTGTTATCAAACGGCAGCATTTTCAGCACCACTTGCTGGCTGGTGACCAGCAGCACCGACATCGTGATCGCTGCTAATAAGCCAATCAGCAGCTTCAGCCGGTTGCTGCGTCCGGCACGGGCGCGCAGCATCGGTTGCATCAGGCGGCGGAAAAAATGCTCGAGTTTTTCATCCTGTGCGTGGTGCGCGCCAGCTGTCGGCGTGCGATTGGCAAACATCTTCAGGAATAACCAGGGCGTGAAAATAAAGGCCACTAACAGGCTGATCAGCATGCCCATACTGGCATTCAGCGGAATAGGGCTCATATAAGGCCCCATCAGCCCGCTGACAAAAGCCATCGGCAATAAAGCGGCGATGACAGTAAAAGTGGCCAGAATAGTCGGGCTGCCGACCTCTTCGACCGCCAGCGGCACCGCTTCAGCTAACGGTTTTCCGCCCAATAGCCAATGCCGGTGTAAGTTTTCCACCACGACAATCGCATCGTCGACCAAAATACCGATAGAAAAAATCAGCGCAAACAACGACACCCGGTTCAGCGTAAAGCCGTAGGCCCAGGACGCGAATAACGTCAGTGCCAGCGTGATCACGACGGCAGCACCAACGACAATGGCTTCGCGTTTGCCGAGTGCAAAACCAACCAGCAACACGACCGAAGCGGTAGCAAAAACAAGTTTGTGGATCAGCGTGTCGGCTTTATCTTTGGCGGTCAGGCCATAATCGCGGCTGATACTGAGTTCGATATCCTGGCTTAAATAACTCTGTTGCAGCTGCGCCAGCTTTTGCTGCAGCGCCTGAGTCACATCCACTGCGTTAAAGCCCGGCTGTTTCGCCACCACTACAGTGACGGCGGCAGAGCTCTGCGCGCTGCCATCCGCACCAACCGGCTGCAGATGCTGCACGTATGTATCAGGCTCAGCCACACCGTGGCTGATGTCGGCAACGTCGCGTAAGTAAACCGGCAGCAATTCACCTTGTGTGCCGCTACGCACCGCCACCACCAGCTGCGCCACGTCCTCCGCACTGGTTAAAAAACTACCGCTTTCCAGTTGCACCAGCTGTTGCGGTGCCAGCATCGCCTGACTGCTACGCACTGTCCCTGCTTGTTGCAGCGCCTGACTTAATTGCGGCAACGACAGCTGATAGGCGCCTAACCGCGCTGGATCCAGCCGCACACTGACCTGTTCGGCCTGACGGCCGATGGTGTAAATATCGCGACTGCCGGGCACCTGCTGCAGCTGCTCTTCCAGCAGATTGGCGGCGGCTTGCAATTCAGCGCGGCCAAGCTGCGGGTTTTTACTCCACAGCGTGACGGCGAACACCGGCACATCATCGATGCCTTTGGGCTTGATCAGTACAGGGCCAATATTGGCGGCGGCCGGTTGCCAGTCGGCTTTGGCATAAAAAGCGTTGTAGAGGCGCACTAAAGCGTCGGTGCGTTTTTCGCCGACTTCAAACTGCACCGTCAGCACGGTCCTGCCCGGTTCCGACACTGAATACACATGTTTAACGCCGGCAATTTCGGCGATGATTTTTTCCGCCGGCACCGCCACTTGCTGCTCCACCATGGCGGCAGACGCGCCGGGATACGCAATAAACACATTGGCAAATGTCACTTCAATTTGCGGTTCTTCTTCCCGCGGTGTGACCAGCACCGCAAACAGCCCCAATAACAAACTGACCAGCGCCAGCAGTGGCGTGATCTGATTTTGTTTAAAAGCTGCCGCTAAACGGCCGGAGATGCCCAGTTGCATTATTGTGACTCCTGCACTGCAGCATTAGCCGCCGGTTGCAGGCTTTGCAGCATCGCTTGCGCATCCAGTGCTATCTTCTGCCCGGCACTGAGACCGGATAACACTTGATAATGCTGGTCATTTATCCGCAGCACGCGCACCGGTTGTAACTGCGGCCGGGATGGCTGCTGTAGATACACCATCGCCACTTCGCCGCGCCATAACACGGCGCTGGCTGGCAACAGTAATTGCTGCTGACTGCCGGTTTGCAGTTTCAGTTTGGTCCAGCTGCCCGGATAGAGTTGCTGGGCGCTGTAATCGGCGACCGGTAATTTCAGTCGCAGCAGAAAACTATGACTGAGCGCATTGCCTTGCGGTGCGATGGTCAGATCCGGCGCGCCCAGACTGAGCTGACTGCCATTGGCCAGTTGCAGCTCGGCTACGCTGCTTTGCCGGGCGGCCTGCAATTGTTGTTGCGGTAACTGCGCGGTTAAACGTAAGTGTTCCAGGCTCAGGCCGACCAACAAAGGTTTACCGACCGTCGCCAGTTCGCCCAGCTCGACCAGCCGCTGCTGCAATATACCGCTGTAGGGTGCGCGCACCACGGTTTGTTCCAGCTGTTCTTTCGCGGCACTGGCAGCGGCGCTGGCTTGTTGTTGGCGGGCTTTGGCGGCATTAAAATTGGCCTGCGCCAGATCCAGCGCAGCTTTGGCGACCAGGCCCTGCTGATGAATTTGTTGCACCCGTTTCAGCTCTTTGTCCTGTTCAGTGAAACGCACCTGCGCTTCACTGAGCGCGGCTTCGGCCTGCGCCAACCGGGCTTTTTGTTCGGTATCGGTAAAACGCACCACCACAGCGCCTTGGGGCACCAGGTCGTTCACATCAAATGGCAGCTCAATGATCCGGCCCGAGGTTTGTGCCGAAATGGTCGACTGCGCCACCGCCTCGACCAAGGCGGGTAATTCCAGCCAGACTGGCTGCGACTGCGGCGTCAGGGTGTGCCAGTCAGTGGTGGCCGCTGACAGGGGCTGTACAGTGATCATCATCGCGCTGATAACCCAGCTGGCTGAGACTGTCAGTTGCCGGACCCATCGTTTCATCTGCATATTGCCTCCAAATGTGTTGCGTTGCTGCTGTGTGGCATTTCCATGCGCTGATGCTCTAGCATAGATCCTTGGCTTAGTTTCCCGGCTTAGTTTCCCGGCATAGTCCCTTGGCATAGTTCCCTGAGGCAGGGACAGTATAGTCGCCACACATTGCATTAGATAAATTTAATATAAGTATATATTAGAAAATTCTAATTAGAAAGTGGCATGCCTATCGCTGGATCCAGCCGAAAAACCAGATTAAAAAAAATCAGTCGATAACAAATGATGTGGGATTGTTGGGGCAAACCGCAAAGTATTTAACCCTGACGCTTAGTCAGGGTTAAATACTCAATATACATTAGAAGCTTACTTAAATGACGCGACTTCGTCCGCGCTCAGAAAACGATACTCGCCTTCGGCAAGGCCATCATCCAGTTGCAACGATCCCACGCGTTCGCGGTGCAGCCGTACCACTTTATTGCCAAGGGCAGCAAACATGCGTTTGACCTGATGATAACGGCCTTCGTGAATGGTCAACAGGCATTCGGTCGGGCTGACGATTTCCAGTTGCGCCGGTTTGGTCAGATCTTTTTCGCCGCGTAGCATCACCCCTTCGGCAAACATAGCGATGGCGCTGTCTTCGACCGGATCGGCCAACCAGGCGCGATACGTCTTGGCGCACTGATGTTTCGGGCTGCTGATCTTATGCGACCACTGACCATCATCGGTGATCAGCAGCAAGCCAGTGGTATCCAAATCCAACCGGCCGACGGTATGCAGTTTGTCAGCGTTGGGCTCTTCTAACAGCACAAATACGGTATTGTGATCGGGATCGTCGGTTGAGCAGACATACCCGGCTGGTTTATGCAGCAGGATATAACGCGGCCCGGTCAGTTGCAGCGGTTCATCGTCCAGTAAGACGACATCGCTGTCTTTGATTTGCTGCGCGGGCTGCTTGCACAGCACACCATTGAGCAGGATCTCGCCCTGACGGATCAGTTTGCCGGCCTGACTCCGCGTCAGTCCGGTGCAATCACAGACAAATTTATCTAAACGCATTGGTATATGGTCCATGACGGTGGGGGCGCCAGTGTACTGAGGCGTCCGCGCGCCTGCAAGCAGCGACAGGCTGCTATTACAGCGGTTTTAAGCCGTACAGACTGAGCCGGTCCAACCAATATTTCTGCAACGTCAGTCGCAACAATGCCTGTTCAAACTGCGGATATAGCTGCTGATAATCCCGGGTAAACAGAATTTGCCGGCGATAGGCCGGATAAGGCTGGCCGGTAATTTTCAGCTTACCGAGATATTGGGTTTGCCGGCCGTAATATAAAAAGCTGGAACGGGTGATCACTACATGCTCCAACTGTTTTTCCAGCAAGCGCGCCAGATTCTCTTTATCCGAATCGGCATCAATGCGCTGGACTTTGCCCTCAGCAATCAACTCATTTAAACCCGGATAGCTGTAACCGCGGATAGCACCAATCCGGCTGCCGGTCAGTTCAGTCAGCTGCTGGATTTTATGTGCATGTTGGTACGGCGAGACAAAGACTTCACGATCGCTGAATAAAGTGCCGGACCAGAGGTAAGGCTCTGCATCTGCTGCAAACCAGGCCGGATTAGTCCACAAGGCAATGGTCGGCAACCGTGCCGCCAGCCGCTGATTCAGTTCCGGCCGGCTGATTAACTGCAAATTAAGCTGATACTGATCGCCAAGTTCCTGCTGTAGCGCGCGGATCAGATCATAATTCAACCCGGTTTCATTCTCTGCGTTGATCACAAAAGGCGGCGCACTATGATACGCATACAAAGTCACCACCGTCGTGGCAGTGGCCGGGCTCAACCAGCACCAGAGAATAAACCACCACCAATTCCGCATGCATTGCCGCTCCAATGGAATGTCGGATCTAACCTTAGCTGTCATCCTATGGATATGCCAGCCGATCAAATGTTACCTGTCTGTAGCAAATGAAAACCGGATAAACTGGTCCAACCCTGCACTGACGCCTGCTGCCGAAGAAAACAATGACCTGCAGCATTGCTAACCTGTTGCTAACCGCTGCCCGGCTTTTCTCAGCGTTTTTTGGTTGCATTTACCCACTGCTTTCCTCTACATTGCTGCTGCCTCTGTCTGACTTCTGCGCAACAGCAGGACCGGGGTTGCCCGCCAACCCACATAATTATTAAAACGAATGATTCACCGACGAGAACATCATGACTGATCAATTAATTGCCCGGGGCAACTGGGGCTCACGCATCGGCTTTATCCTCGCCGCGGCCGGCTCTGCAGTAGGCCTGGGCGCAATCTGGAAATTCCCTTATGTTGCCGGCGCCAATGGCGGCGGCGTATTTTTGCTGGTGTATCTGGCTTGCGTGTTTTCTGTCGGTGTCGTGATGATGCTGGCCGAAATGATGATTGGCCGCAGCGCCAAAAAATCAGCAACCTCGGCTTACCGGGCACTGGGCAAAGGTAAATGGCATTGGGCCGGTTGGATCTCGGTGCTCTGTGTCTATTTAATTCTCGGCTTTTATTGCGTCGTAGGTGGCTGGACCATTGCTTACATCGTCGAAGCGGTCAAAGGCGATATTCTGACCACTGACGCCAAAGTACTCAGTGATACCTTTACTAACTTTATTGCCGATCCGACTGCATCGATCATCTACACCGCCGGTTTTATGGTCGTGACTGCTGTGATTGTGGTCGCGGGCGTGCAAGCGGGTATCGAACGAATTTGTAAAGTGCTGATGCCTGGCTTGTTTATTCTGATGTTATTTCTGGTCTACCGCAGCCTGAGTTTGCCGGGTGCGATGGAAGGTGTGATGTATTTCATTACGCCTGACTGGAGCAAACTGTCGATTAAGATGGTGTTGGATGCGCTGGGTCTTGCGGT
>JAIXSW010000516.1 GCA_027484495.1 Gammaproteobacteria bacterium | reverse complement strand
AGCAACACACCGGTCAAAGGCGCCGTGGTACAGGGCGAGGCTACCAGTCCGGACAATGCGCCCATCACCAGCGCGCCTTTGACGGAACCGCCTTGCTGACGATTGCTGGTCGCGGTGAGCTTTTCGGTCCAGCGAACCGGTAACTGCAGATTGAACCAGCCAAACATCGCACCAGCCAACAGCACAAATAACACACTGATACCAATCAACACGGCCGGATGCTGAAAGGCCGCCTGAAATTTCACACCGGCACTGGCAACGACCAGTCCCAGCAGAGAGTAGGTCAGCGCCATACCCTGCACGTAAGCAAAAGATAAGCGAAAAGCGCGGCCATGGCTGAGCTGCTGGCCCTGACCAACAATAATACTGGTCAAAATGGGGTACATCGGAAAGACACAAGGCGTGAACGCAAGGCCTAAGCCAAGCAGGAAAAACAGCCCTAAGGTCAGCAGGCTTTTATCGGTGCTGAGCCGTTCCGCCAGCCCAATCTGACTGGAGACCGGTGCGGCATTGCTTGCTGTCGCCGCACTGCTGTCGGCGGATGCAGGTTTGGCAGGGGCTTGGCTTATCAACGGGATTTCACGGGTTTCCAGCGGATAACATAGACCTGCTTCCGCACAGCCCTGATAACGAATTTTTAGTTTGGCGTCGGCATCGATATTGGCCAGTTTGACGTCAAAGACCAGCTGATGGCGGTAGATTTCGGTTTTGCCAAAATATTCGTCTTCATGCGGTAAACCAGCGGGCAACGCCGGATTACTGAAGTTGACTGCCACACCGGCGATTTTCAGTTTGTGCTTATATAAGTAATAACCATCGGCAATCTGAAAACTAATGCGCACGGACTCACCACTTTGGGCAAAATCCAGCATAAACGCCTGATCGACTGGCAAAAATTTCGGCTGTTGCAACGCGTTCAGGATATTTTGCGCTGGTAATGGGTTTTGGCTGCTTTGCGGGTTTTGCAGCGGATCGGCGTTTGCGCCGGTCAGCAGACTCTGCGACAGCAGGACAAAGATTGATATTGCTGCCAGCAACTTAGATTTATTCATTCGGTCTACATTCCTCATTGACCCAGTTCAGATAGGGTAAAAAGCCCTGACTGACCGGCACTGCAATAATTTCCGGCACAGTATACGGGTGCAACCGACAAATGGTCTGACTGATTGCGTCAAACTGTGCCGCCGGTGCTTTAATCAACAGCGTGACTTCCTCAGCGGTCTCTAGCTGGCCTTGCCAGCGATAAATAGAACGGACGCCAGGCAGTATATTGATGCAGGCTGCTAGTTGCGCGCTGAGCAACTGTCTGGCGATCTGTTCGGCAGTGCCCTCATCCGGACAGTTACATAAGGTGATCTGCAAATTTGTCATCACAGAAAGCTCCATCTCTTCAGTGGCTTAGTTAAAATCACCAAGCAATCAACCAGTACGACGTCCTGCAACCAGACCGGCCTTCGCGCTGTTTTATTCCATGGTTCACTGCAATTTTAAAAATCTTCTGCCAATCCCCTTGGTTTTTTACGGGCTTTACCCCATATCCCGGATACAAAAATTTTTTAACCCAGTATTTGGGTGTAAAACCACAAACCATGTTCAGGAGCTTTAAACATGAATATTCGTCCATTACATGATCGCGTCATCATCAAGCGTCTGGAAGCCGAAAGCAAATCAGCCGGTGGCATTGTATTGACTGGCGCCTCCGCTGAGAAGTCAACCCGCGGTGAAGTTGTTGCAGTAGGCAATGGCCGTATTCTGGAAAACGGTACTGTGCGTCCGCTGGAAGTCAAAGTAGGTGACAAAGTGATTTTTGGTGCTTACGTCGAGCGTTCTGAGAAAATCGACGGTCAGGAATACGTGATCACGAAAGAAGACAACATCCTTGGCATCATCACTGAATAACATTCAGTAGTAACCTTTCCCACGCATTGAATTGATTTGAGGTATTAGAAAATGGCTGCAAAAGACGTACGTTTTGGCGATGAAGCCCGTAACAAGATGCTTAAAGGCGTCAATATTTTAGCAAACGCTGTGCGCGTCACCCTGGGCCCAAAAGGCCGTAATGTGATTCTGGACAAATCTTTCGGCGCACCGCTGATCACCAAAGATGGTGTATCTGTGGCGAAAGAAATCGAGCTGGAAGACAAGTTCGAAAACATGGGCGCGCAGATGGTGAAAGAAGTTGCTTCTAAAGCCAACGACGAAGCCGGTGATGGCACCACGACGGCAACAGTGCTGGCACAGAACATCATCAACGAAGGCGTTAAAGCCGTAGCTGCCGGTATGAATCCGATGGATTTAAAACGCGGTATCGACAAAGCAGTGATCGCTGCTGTTGCTGAATTAAAAGCGCTGTCACAGCCTTGCACCGACTCTAAAGCAATCGCTCAGGTTGGGACTATCTCTGCGAACTCTGATGACGAAATCGGTCAGATCATCGCTAACGCGATGGACAAAGTTGGTAAAGAAGGCGTGATCACGGTTGAAGAAGGTCAGGGTCTGGCCAACGAGCTGGCTGTGGTTGAAGGCATGCAGTTTGACCGTGGTTACCTGTCACCATACTTCATCAATAACCCTGAAGCAGGCCAGGTCGAGCTGGATAACCCATTCATCCTGACTGTCGACAAGAAAATCAGCAACATCCGTGAACTGTTACCAGTGCTGGAAGGCGTTGCCAAATCAGGCAAACCACTGTTGATCATCGCTGAAGATTTAGAAGGCGAAGCCTTAGCCACGCTGGTTGTTAACAACATGCGCGGTATCGTCAAAGTGTCAGCAGTCAAAGCGCCGGGCTTCGGTGATCGCCGCAAAGCGATGCTGCAGGACATCGCCGTGTTAACTGGCGGTGTGGTGATTTCAGAAGAAATCGGCCTGGAGCTGGAAAAAGCGACGCTGGAAGATTTAGGTACGGCCAAACGCGTCGTGATCACCAAAGATAACACGACTGTGATCGACGGTGCCGGCAGCCAGGATGCAATCAGCGCCCGCGTCAAACAAATCCGTCAGCAAGTGGAAGATGCCACTTCTGACTACGACAAAGAAAAACTGCAGGAACGTCTGGCTAAACTGGCCGGCGGCGTGGCAGTGATCAAAGTCGGCGCGTCGACTGAAATCGAAATGAAAGAGAAAAAAGCCCGCGTCGAAGACGCGCTGCACGCGACCCGTGCTGCAGTAGAAGAAGGCGTAGTACCTGGCGGCGGTGTGGCGCTGGTGCGTGTTGCCGGCAAGCTCAGCGAGCTGCGTGGGATCAACGAAGACCAGAACCACGGTATCAAAATTGCGCTGCGCGCGATGGAAGCACCACTGCGTCAAATCGTTGATAACGCTGGTGAAGAGCCGTCAGTCGTCGTTAATAACGTGAAAAACGGCAGCGGTAACTACGGTTATAACGCCGCGACTGGTATCTACGGCGACATGCTGGAAATGGGTATTCTGGATCCAACTAAAGTGACACGTTCTGCACTACAGTTCGCTGCATCTGTGGGTTCTCTGATGATCACCACTGAAGCAATGGTCACTGAGCTGCCGAAGAAAGATGCACCAGCGATGCCTGATATGGGCGGCATGGGCGGTATGGGCGGTATGATGTGAACAGAAACCTCTGTGGTGTAAGCCACGGCGGCAACTGCCTCTATCTAAGACAAACCCGGCTAAAGCCGGGTTTGTTTTTTCTTGAACCTGTCATGTTGATCAGGTACTTCATTGACTCAAAGACATTCTGCCTAGTTCAGATGCCACCCAAATAAAAAGGCACCACAGTAAACTGTGGTGCCTTGCATCGTTAAAACCTGATTGAAGGATTATTTGCTGCGACGACGCAGTAAAGCTAACGGTGCTAACAACAGGGTGAACCAACCCAAGCTACCACCACTGCTTTTCTTCTCTGGAGTCACGATGACCGGAGCTGGCACGTCGTTGACTTTCACTGTCACTGTTGATTTTGTTACAGCAGTTCCGTCAGATACTGACACTTCGAACACCAGATTTTCAGAACCAGATGCAATAGAGGGAGCAGTTACTGTCGCTGTCGCAGTGGTCGCATTGGCCAGAGTGGCCGCGCTACCGCTCAGTTGTTTCCAGCTGTAGCTCAGCTTGTCTGCTGCATCACGGTCTGT
>JAIXSW010000562.1 GCA_027484495.1 Gammaproteobacteria bacterium | reverse complement strand
CTGTTTAATGCTGCAATGAAATTAAAAATTGGCATCAGTGCCTGCGTGCTTGGCCAGAAAGTCCGTTATGACGGGGGCCACAAACAATCCGATTTTTGTACCGCGACTCTATTACCCTTTGCTGATTTTGTGCCTTTTTGCCCCGAGCAGGCGCTTGGCATGGGCGTGCCGCGTCCGGCGATCCGGCTGATGAAAAATGCCAGTGAACAGATCCGGCTGGTCAACAACAAAGACAGCAGTATCGACCATACCGATGCGATGCAGGCACTTTGCGCCGAACGGCTACCGCAGATGGCTGATTTTTCTGGTTATATTGTTTGTGCCAAGTCACCAAGCTGCGGAATGGAAAGAGTCCGGCTGGTGGATGAGAAAGGCGCGCAACTGGGCAAAGTGGCTGTGGGCCTGTTTACCCGCGAATTGATGCAGCAATATCCCTGGTTGCCGGTAGAAGAGGATGGCCGTTTACTCGACGCCGGGATCCGTGAAAGTTTTGTCACGCGGATCTACGCACTGGCACACTGGCAACAGTTGATGGCCGATGGCTTTAGCATTGGTAAGCTGGTGAAGTATCACAGTCAGTATAAATTTGTGTTACTGGCGCATCACCCGGTGGCCTACCGCGAACTGGGCCGGCTGGTGGCGCAAGGGAAATTGTTTGCACCGGCAGAGTTGGCTAACCGTTACCTCATTTCGATGCAGCAGGCATTGACGCAACCGACCACGCGGAAAAATCACGCCAATGTGCTGATGCACCTGCAAGGCTTTTTCAAAAAGGTATTATCCAGCGAAGCCAAGGCCGAATTACTGCAGCTTATTCACCAGTATCGATTGGGGCATATCCCACTGTTGGCGCCACTGACGTTGTTGAAGCACCATTTACGGTTACATCCGGACGATTACGTCGCTTGTCAGCGCTATCTGCAGCCGTTTCCGACAGAGCTTGGAGTGCGGATTTGAGTGCCTTTCAGCTGGTATGGTTGCGTAACGATCTGCGTCACTACGACAACGCTGCGCTGCATGCTGCGGCGCAAACCGGACTGCCTGTGGTGGCTGTGTTTATCGCTACGCCACAGACCTGGCAACAACATGATATGGCGCCGATCAAGCAGGATCTGATCCGTCGCCGGGTAGGCGCGCTGAAACAAGAGCTGGCGGCACTTGGGATCCCGCTGCTGGCCCTGGAAGCCGGGGACTACCGCGATTGCGCGGCGATCCTGCAACGACTCGCTCAGCAAGGCGCCGCGGGTCTTTATGCGCAAACCGAATACGAACAGCGGGAACAGCAACGGGATTTGGCAGTGAAGCATGCCTTAGAGGTGCTTGGCATTCCCTGTTATTGGTCTGACAGCCAGTGTCTGATGCCGCCTGGTTCTGTTCGCAGTAAAACCGACGCTATTTATAAAATCTTTACTCCATTTAAGAAAACCTGGTTGGCGCAGCTACAACAAAAAGGTGTGCAGGTGCTTGGCAAACCTTTGAAACAACAATGGTTTCAGCTCGACGAGAGTGGTTTTACACCGATGCATGCCGGCGACAACAGTTCTGTCGCCTGGCCTGTCGCTGAACAACATGTGCTGGAACAGCTGCGTAGTTTTTGCCGTGAGCGCGTGCAGGATTATCAGCAAGCACGCGATTTTCCGGCGATTGATGGCACTTCTACTTTGTCTCCTTATCTGGCGATTGGTGTGGTGTCGGCGCAGCAGGCTGTCGCCCGGCTGCAAACCGAGGCCGGTAGTGCAATGTGGCAAGAGGGCACGGGTGCCGCGGTTTGGCTGTCGGAACTGATTTGGCGCGAGTTCTATAAACACATCCTGGTGGCCTATCCGCAACTGATTAAACACCGGGCATTTCAGCATGACACTGAAGCCATTGTGTGGGGCAATAATGAAGCCTGGTTTGTCGCTTGGTGCGAAGGTCGCACCGGCTATCCGATTGTCGATGCAGCGATGCGGCAGTTGAATCAAACTGGCTGGATGCACAACCGACTGCGGATGATCACCGCCAGTTTTTTGGTGAAAGACTTACAAATCGACTGGCGCTGGGGCGAGCGTTATTTTATGTCGAAGTTAATCGATGGCGAGTTCGCCGCGAATAACGGCGGCTGGCAATGGGCGGCCTCAACAGGAACAGACGCCGCGCCCTATTTCCGCATCTTCAATCCGGTCACCCAAAGTGAAAAATTCGACCCAAAAGGGATTTTTCTGAAAAAGTATCTGCCTGAGCTTGCCGGTCTGACGGGGAAACAGCTGCATTGGCCACACCCTTTGCCAATGTCAGTACAGTATTTCCGTCCTGTGGTTGATCATGCCAAGGCGCGGCTGCGTACTTTAAGTATGTTCAAAGCTGCAAGGGGGGAATCGGTGGACTTATTACCCGATGAACCAGCGCAGCTGGCACTGGGATCTTCTGACGGACTTTAAGTAATGCAAACTGAATCATCAAATGTTATGGAGCCTCAGCCCGCAGCCTTTAACAGGCTGGCGCTGTTTGTGGAATTTTATAACCAACTGAATTTTTCTAACCTCGCGACTTTACGCGATTTATATGCCGATAATGTCGAATTTATCGACCCGGTGCATCACATCTGCGGGCTTGCTGCGCTGGAGCAGTACTTCGGCCACGCTTACCAGAATCTGCAACAATGTGAGTTTGAAATGGGCGCACACGGCGTCGGGCCGCATTGGGGCTTTGTTAGCTGGCAAATGCGCTTTCGCCATTCCGCGATAGGCTCGGGCAGCCTGATCGTGGTAGATGGCACGACTGAACTGACCTACGACGCTGCTGGCAAAATTGTGCGCCATCGCGACTATTACGATTTAACCCAGATGGTTTATCAGCATTTACCGGTGATTGGCTGGCTGACCGGTAAGGTCCGCAGCCGCATGGCTGAAGCCTGAATCTGCTTTTTCTTTTCCCGGTTTTTATTCAAGGAATATACATGCGTATTGCGGTTATAGGCGGTGGCATCGCCGGCATGATGAGTTGGTATCTGCTCAGACGACAGCATCAGGTCACTTTATTTGAGGCGGGTGCATATTTAGGCGGTCACACCGCGACTGTGGATGTGACCGTGGCAGGGCGTGAGTACGCCGTGGATACCGGTTTTATCGTATTTAACAACTGGACTTATCCGCTGTTTAACCGCTTTATCGCAGAGCTCGAAGTGCCGTTTCAGCACACGACGATGAGTTTTGCTGTGACGGACCG
>JAIXSW010000065.1 GCA_027484495.1 Gammaproteobacteria bacterium | reverse complement strand
TTAAGAACAGCAAGCCTGTTATCTATATCGAATGTCTGACCAAAGAAAACTATGCACAAGTGAGTGCACTGCTCGCAGAGCACGAATATGGTTATCTGAATACGTTTAATGCGACACCGACCCATTTGTTCATGCCGTTTGCACAATTAAATCTGACCCAGGAACTTCAGGTTGTTACAAACAATCTGGTCAATCAGGTATATGATTTAAAAGATAAACAGGCTGAAATTTCAGCAAAACTCAAGACTGCAAATGATAAATACCGCACTGTTATTGCCGATGCAGAAGCACTCAAACAGCAGACTCCAGATTTAAAAAAAATTCAGCAAACAATCAAAGATCTGGAAGCGCGTTTAACGGAAGCCAATGAAAAGTATCGTCTGAGTTGTGTCAATGTCGATGCAGAAAAAACGAAACGGCAACAGTTGGCTGATCAGTTGCAGGAAAAACATCAGTTATGGCTCGCAGCCAATCAAAAATATAAAGATGCAACCGAACAAATTGCCAAGTTAAAACAACTTTCTACACAGGTTGCCGGTGATACAAACCACAGCGAGCTGATGGCGTTGTTACAGGAAACCGAGGCCAGTCGTCAGCATGAATTGCAGCGGGCAGATGCGGCAGAGCAACAACTTACCAGCCTGAGATCCGAACTCAGTCAAAGCCAGCAACAGCTGGTACAGATGTCTCAATCTGGTCAGGAGCAAGCGAAGCATGTTGCGGCATTAACCAGTCAACTGGCCGATGCCGCCACCACATTAAAACAGCAGGAAACTGCGCTGGCAGAGACTACTGCTCAGCTGCAACGCGCAGCCGGCGCGCTGGAAGCGCTGACTCAGCAAATAGATAAATTGCAGGCGGAGCAAAAGAAATCCCAGTTAGAGCTCGCCGAAGCCGCGCAATTAAGCGATGTAAAATCACAGCAGATCGCACAGCTCTCCGAGGAACTGCAGACGGCGAAGCAACAGTTCAAGATGAAAGAGTCTGAGCTCAGCGCTGCCCACTTCGACATACAACGCACAACAGGTGCGCTGGAAGCGCTGACTCAGCAATTAACCAAACTACAGGCTGAGCAACAAGACACACAACAGCAACTGGCTGAAGCGTTGCACTCAGGTGAGACCAAAGCCCACGCAGTGGCCAGCTTAACGGCTGAATTGGAGCAAGTCAGACTACAGCTTGGGGTCAAAGAAACTGAACTGAGTACAGCGATCAGCGCAATTGACCGTGCAGAAGATGATCTTGCCAGCCTGACCCAGAAAATTGTCGCGACAGAACAACAGCTGCAAGAATCTGGTGCTGAACTGTATAAATTACAACAAGTTCTGACTACCGCTTTGCAGCAACAAGACGCCAGCAATGCAGAAGTTGTGCAATTGCAGCAAGCGCTGACTGAGAATCGTCGCTTTGCCAGTCAGCTCACAGCACAATTGGAAGAAACCACAACCGAATTGACTCAGGCGGTGCGTCTGCGTGTCGATGCACAACAATCTGCCCAGCAGATGCACGCGTTGCTGCAACAGCAAAGCAGCGAGTTATTGCAGCAGCAGTCTTTGTCTTCGGAACAAAAACAGCAGCTGATTCAACTGCAGCGGGAATTTGGCCTGCTGACTGAAAAATATCAGCAACAGCAAGCCCTGTATGACCAGCAGCAGCAGCAGTTGTCGGCACTGACGCAGGCAGAGCAAGCGGCGAGGTTGGGGCTGCAACAGCATTCTACTCAGGCTGTTATAGAAATTAATGAATTAAAACAAAAGCTTGATGTTCTTCAGGAACTGTATGAATTCAAAAATCGCGCTGTTGCATTAAATCCACACTATCAGCAACTGACAGAGAAACTCGCGGTGCAACATGCTGAAGTGGTCCAGCTCCAGCACCAACTGGCCGACTTACAGCAGCAGCAGCACGACAATAATCAAACTCAGTTAGTCACTGTGCGCCGGCAACAGGAGCAGAAAAAGAAACTGGAAAAGCAGAACGCTGCTTTAGCCGAACAACTGGCGACGCAAATCAAACAAAAAGACAGTTTACAGCAACAGTACATTGATGATCGCAGTGAGCTGGATTTGCTCAAAGCATTACAAAAAGTCGCGATAGTTCCGGCTGCGATCGAGCTACCCGCGCAGCTACCCGAAAAATTAGAACCTGTGTTCTCTCAAGTCTGGCAGCAACAACAGCTGCTGGCGCAGATCCGCGTCAGCAAAATCGCCTGCATTATGGATGAGTTCACTTTTGGCTCTTATGCGCCTGAAGCGAATTTATTGCAGTTAACCCCGCAATACTGGCAACGGGAATTGGCAGGATTTCAGCCGGATCTACTTTTTATTGAATCAGCCTGGCGCGGTAAGCATGAGATTTGGGGCAACAAAGTGGGCCATAAAGCTCAGGAGCTGGTTGCCATTGTGGAATGGTGCAAACAACGCAGTATTCCAACTATCTTCTGGAACAAAGAAGATCCGGTACATTTTGAGACCTTTATCAGTACCGCCAAGTTATTTGACTATGTGTTTACCACAGATTTTGATTGTATCCACAGATACAAAGCGGCACTGGAACATGACAAGGTTTATTTGTTGCCATTTGCGGCGCAGCCGGTGGTGAATAACCCGATAGAGCTGTATACGCGCAAAGATGCCTTTAGCTTTGCCGGCGCTTATTACGTGCGTTATCCAGACCGCACCCGGGATCTGGATGATTTCCTGCAGCACTTGCCGCAATATAAACCAGTTGAAATATACGATCGCAATTTTGGCAAGAATGACCCGAATTACATGTTTCCGGAAAATTATCAGCCATATATTGTTGGTAATCTGCCTTATGATCAGATCGATAAAGCATACAAAGGCTATCGTTACGCGATAAATCTGAACTCAATCAAACATTCGCAAACCATGTTTGCCCGCCGCGCCTATGAGTTGCTGGCCAGTAATACCTTGACCGTCAGCAACTATTCCCGTGGTATCGAGCTGATGTTTGGCGATCTGGTATTGAATTCTGATAGTGGTCAGCAGATTGTTGAACGCTTAAATCGCATTGAGCAGGACAGTGTTTTTTGCCGCAAATTTCAATTGCAGGCGCTACGCAAAGTTATGCAGAACCATACCTACCAGGATCGGTTGGGGTATATTTTGCAAAAAGCGGCCTTG
>JAIXSW010000240.1 GCA_027484495.1 Gammaproteobacteria bacterium | reverse complement strand
CGACGAAGCTGCTGCACTGGAGGTCGCCGAACAGATGCGGCACCAAGTAGAAAAACACCCGCTGGGCGTCACTGTATCTATCGGTATGGCCTGGACGTCGGGCATGCAACCTATCGACCTGCAGCTACTTCTGAACCAGGCGGATCAAGCCTTGTATCAGGCAAAGCATGCAGGCAGAAACCGCGTCGTGCAGTTTGCTACGCAGGGAGCGCAGAGGTGATGCTGCACCAGCGAAAAAGCCCGGCGCTGCGGGTGAAAGGCTAAGTCGAAGTCGGCAACAGTTCAGCCCGTCATGGCGCAGGTTTCTAGATTACCCTATCGCAAAGTTATCCAATGTATCAACTGCTTACACTTAATTGCTAAGCTTTTAACACGGCTTATGGCAGGCTGAAATTTAACCGAAATTTGACCACAGCCACCCGGAGCCCCTGATGCCTATTCCTTTTTATTCGCGCCTGCTGGCGACCAGCTGCCTGATAACGCTGAGCGCAATGGCCTTTTCTGCTTCCGCCATCGTGGTACGCCACGACAAACCAGCAGCGCAATATTTGGCAAGCAAAACCGACTTTCCGCCGCTGGCGACTTTTTACAATATTGGTGTGCACGGTACGCTGATTGCGCCGCAGTGGGTATTGACCGCCGCGCATACGGTGTTTTGCCTCGACCAAGGCCAAACGATTCAGGTCGGTGACGAGTTCGTCAAAGTGCAGGGCCGCTACAGCCATCCCGCCTATAAAATGGGCAAGCAACATGATTTGGCGCTGATCCAGCTGGAAAAACCGGTATTGAGCGTCAAACCAGCGCAACTTTACCGCCAGTCGGACGAGACGGATCAGGTGCTGTGGTTTATTGGCGCCGGCGGCACCGGTACGGGTTTAACCGGTGAAACGGTGGATTACAAAGCCAATAATGGCGTGCTGCGTAAGGCGCAAAATCAGGTCACTGCGGTGACTAAATCGGACCTGAGGTTTGTGTTTGAATCCGGCGATGAGGCCCAGGAACTCGAAGGCGTGTCCGGTAACGGCGACAGCGGCGGCCCGGCCTATCTGCAACAAGCGAATGATTTTTACCTGCTCGGCGTCAGTTCGCGGGTTGAATCCTGGTTTAAGGGGGTCGGTGAATACGGCGTCAAAGAACTCTATACCCGCGTGTCGAGCCATGCCGGCTGGATTGATCAGGTCATCGCCGCCGACGAGCAAAGCCGCGCCAGCATCAGCTCCAGCGATGGATTTTTACATGAAGGCATGACGCCGGAAAAAATGCCGCAAATTTGCGCATCGTTAAGCCTGGCGCCAAAGACCTCCTAACAGCCGAATCAACAAGGCACTCACCCGCAGCTGCAGCTCTGTGAAATGCTGTTCACTAGCTGCTCTACAAGCGAAAAAGCCCGGCGCGGTGGCTGGGCTTTGTGGTTGACGGCCGCGGAGTTGCGACATACGCCGGCGGTTATTTCTCCAGCATCTCGGTTTGCGGTTTGCTTTCGTTACCGGCTTCGTCGCTGCCGATCAGACAGACTTTCAGTGGCAGTTCAGTCAGTTCGGCAAAGCGCGGGATGCGGAAGAAGGTGCGATAACCGGCGCTGTCGGCACAATCGGTTTCAGCCGGTTTGCCGACTTTCCAGCGATACGACGACAGTTCCGGTGGGGAAAACAGCGGCTGGAATTGCAAGGCGTCGTCAAAGCGCACCACGTGCAGCTTCATCGGTCGAACCGGGGCTGTATTGTCAATTTCCAGCGTGGTGAAACCAGCGTTGCGGGTTTGGATCTTGCCATCCTCGCCATAACCGGCTGCACACAGCAGCCAATGGCCATCCTGGCGGCTGCCGATCGCCTTTTGATAAACTTCGCCGGCAAAATAGCTGCCGCTATAACCGGTCGCGTCACGGCAGTCGGTGCTGTGCAATGGACCGCTTTTTAAACTGATGGTGCGTGGGCCCTCGAGTTCAGCCTGCCAGGCTAATTCGGTCTGCCAGCCGGTCCGCGCTTGCTGTACGCGTGCGGCGTTGCGTGCCACGAATGGCTCAGGCTGCTCTAACTGACAGGCAGCCTGCTGCAGCGAAAACTCGCCGGCGGCATTGAAACAGCCGCGTACGCCGTCGACCGCCAGCCAATAGCTGGTGTTAGGCGCGGCGACCACGCCGGTTTTGCGCAGTTCACAGGGTTTGCCGAGGTAACAGTTGCCACCCACTTCGGCGCCGATGGTGCTGGTATTGATAATGCCGACCACCTGACCGGCCGGGTCAAACACCGGGGAGCCGGAATGGCCAGGCAGAATGCCGCCACAATCCCCGGCCTGCGCGCGGTCCCAGATCCAGACAAACTCAAACAGTCGTGTGGTCTGGCCGGCTTTACATTGCACCTGGCGCAGCGCCCACTCTTCCTGCGGAATGTCCTTGACTGGCACGCCGGCAATCGTCAACGCAGTGCCGGGTTTTGGCAGCGGCGCCAACGTGTAAGCGCTAAAGCCTTGCTGTTTCAGCTGCGCTAAAGTCTGGTCGGTTTTCAGGATGGCGATATCGGTGCCGCGCATGCTGGCCCAGCTGATTTCGCTGATATTGACGCTGACGGCGCCGGCCAAATTGTCTTTAAACAAGGAAAAACGCGCGACCCCTTCGGCGGGAATTTGGTGCTGAACTGTGGCCGAGTCAAACAATTCAACGCAATGGCCGTTGGTCATCAGGTAGGCTGGCGCATTCGCAACCCCATGATTAATAATGAAACCTGTGCACTGACTGCCAAGGCCACTGATTTGTGCCACACCGCTGGCCTGGCGGCTGGCGGCGCTGCCGCTTTGGATCGGCGCACCGGGCTGCAGATAATCAACTGGGGATGGCGCCGGGCCATCCTTATCACAGCCCGCCAACAGCAGGCTTACTAACATCGGCAGCAACATTCTGCAGGATTTCATCAACACCTCATCCGGTAAAGTCAGGTCTGACAGCAACCACGCCGCAGACAACTAAAAAACCGGCGCATGCTAGCAGCTTGAGATCGCTGCCGGCAGGCGAGGTAACAATTCACTACAAATCACCACATTTTGCCGATATTGGCTGATGTTGGGCTAAATTCGCCCATTTTGACCGTAAGATTTTACCGGCGAGGCTATTGTACGGCGTGTGACGCCCAGCGGGCTTTGCTTGCCGATACCTACCCGGTGCCTTTCCGATGTTTACCGGCACTTTCCAAAAATTCACACCTCCAAAGCAAGCGTTTCCATACTTTAAATTAAATAAATTCAGCTATTTAGATTCACCTGTGAAAACATCGAGAAAATCTATTGGAAAACGTTTTCCCTTTTATGCTATAAATCCGCCGGTGAACTGCTGTTGAAAAAAGCGACAAGGAGTTCCGGCTACGACTGCGCACTGTCGGGTAACAGACAGGCAACACAACAATAACCGGTAAGACAAGGGTGGATTATGAAGACGATATGGCAGAACAAATGTCAGAAATCATTGCTGGCGCTAGCCGTCAGCTCAGCTATTTTCAGCGCTTACAGCCAGGCGCAGACCACGGCAGATACTGCCGCCGATAAAGCCAAAAAAGACGAAGTCGCAATTGAAAAAATCGAAGTCCGTGGCTTTGGTGCCACCCTTGGCAAATCCTTATTACAGAAAAAAGTAGCGGATTCGGTCGTGGAAATCGTTTCCACAGATGACCTGGGTTCGCTGCCAGACGTGACTATCGCCGACGCCTTAGGCCGCTTGCCGGGCGTGGCAGCAGAGCGTGACCGCGGCAATGCCAGCAGTATCTCTATTCGCGGTATGGGCCCACGCCTGAATATGGCGACGATGCAGGGCCGCGAAATTGTCAGCGCCGAGCCAAGCCGTGAAGTACGGTACGAGCAATTCCCGGCTGAACTGATTAACTCCGTTGAAGTGTACAAAAGCCCGCTGGCCAGTCAGGTTGAAGGCGGCATCTCTGGCCTGGTGAATATGAACTTCGTCAGCCCGCTTTCCAAAGACAAACGCATCATCAACGTGACCGGCCACCTGATGGATTATCAGCTGGGTCATGACATCGACGGTGCTGACGCCAGCGGCCATAAAGGCAGCTTCAGTTATGTTGATCAGTGGAGCGAGACTTTTGGTGTCGTGCTTGGCCTGACTTATCAGGACCAGCCATCGCTACAACGCGAAACCAGCAGCTGGGCTTACAACAAAAACACTGCCGATCAAGGCGATGTCAACGGTGACGGCATCCGCGAAGCGGCACCATGGGGCGGCAAAACCGCGACTAAACTCGGTGACAACCAGCGTACCGGCGCCATGACCATCCTGGAATGGCAGGCCAGCGACAAGCTTAATCTGAAGTATGACCTGTTCTATTCTGAATTTGATATTGAAGAGCTGGAAGACCAGTTCTGGTTTGACGGCTGGGGCAACTGGGCGGGTGGCAGCAACTGGAACTACAACAATTCAGTCGCCAAACCACAAATTATCACCAAAGCCGATGGCAGCCAGCAGCTGACCGGCGGCGGCATGCTGTGGGGCGCGCACTCGGCCAACAACGCCACCTGGTTCCAGGCCAATGAATTATTAAGCACCGGCCTGAAATCGGTGTGGGAAGGCGACGTCTGGACTATCAGTTCTGACTTTGGTTATTCCGAAGCCAGCATCAAATCCCGTTGGGTCAACGTGACCTCCAGCTACTCAGGCCCAACGCCACTCGACGTGCAGTGGTCCACTGCCGGTGGCCGTTTAGGCGTCGTGGTGAACGAGGACATCAGTAAACCGGAATATTACAAAGTGAACGGCATGACGGTTGACAGCGACCGCGACCTGACGGACGAAATGAGCAGTCTGAAACTGGACTTTGAACGCCGGATTGACCATGCGGTGATCGAAAGCCTGTCCTTCGGTGGCCGCTTCTCCGACCGTGAAAAAGACAATGACGTACAAAGCTGGTGGCAGGCGGTGAAGAACCCGAACGTCAGTAATTACGGCCGCCGTTACGCACTGGGCGGTGGCTTGGTCGCGCCGGATATGTACGGCTTTAACAACTGGGGCGATTTAGTGCAGCAAGCCTTTGGCGGCATCGACAACCGCTCGGCATACAGCAAAACTGACCAGGACCGCATCAACAGCTGGTT
>JAIXSW010000151.1 GCA_027484495.1 Gammaproteobacteria bacterium | reverse complement strand
GAGTAGACAGGAAAATATAATCATCGGCAGTCAGATCAGGCTGCCGTTTTTATTGCGATAAGGACCTCAGGATGAATAAAGATCCGCAATCCGCCACTCAGGCAATTGTAAAATGGCGTCAGTTACTTGGCGACGAGTATGTTATCACTGACCATGAACCGTTGAAACAGGCCTCGACTGCAACTTTCACTACAAGCGCTACCGTCATAGCAATACTAAAACCTGCACGTGATCAGGTTGCGGCTGCAGTTGCTGTAGCGGCGGAATATAGTCTTCCTTTGTATACCATTAGCTCAGGTAAAAATTGGGGCTATGGATCACGCGTGCCAAGCACGAATGACTCAGTGCTGCTTGATTTGGGGCGTTTAAACGACATCTCGGGTTACGATCCGGAGCACCATTTGGTGACTGTTGGGGCTGGAGTCACCCAGCGCCAGTTGGCGGATTTTCTGTTGGCGCAAGGTGGCATGGATTGGATGGATTGTACCGGTTCGCACCCTGATTGCAGCATCGTCGGCAATACAGTTGAAAGGGGATTTGGCCACACACCATATGGAGAACATGCAAATTTCATCGGCGCAATGGAAGTATTACTCGCTGATGGCCGGATCATAAAAACTGGTTTTGGTCGGTTTGATGGGGCAAAAGCCAGCGGCATGTACAAATGGGGATTAGGTCCTGCGCTTGACCAGCTATTTTTGCAGTCGAATCTGGGTATTGTGTTGAGTATCACCTTGTGGCTGATGCCGAAACCAGAGCAGTTTGTTGCCTTCTATCTGTCTGCGCCAAATGAAACTGCGCTCGAACAAATTGTAGCGGCCTTAGTGCCGTTAAAGCGCAGTGGCGTGATCACCAGCCTGCCACATATTGCCAACGCCTACCGTGTGTTGGGGGGGATGCAACAGTATCCTTGGCCAATGTTCTCAAACCATCCCGTACAATTTCCACTGCACGGAGATGTGTTGTCTCAATTAAAAAAACAGTGGCAGGTTGGCACCTGGAACGTGTCCGGTGCTTTGTATGGCACTAAAGAACAGGTTGCGAATGCGCGGAAACAGGTCCGGCGTGCTTTACGGACAGTGAAAGGCGCCAGGCTTAATTTCATCAGCGACAGTTTGTTGCGTTTTATCGAGATTTTTCAGAAGCCCATCGCGTTCATCACCCGGATGGATATTCCGGGTATGCTGAAAGTTTTGCGACCGGTCCATAACATGATGAAAGGTCAGCCCAGCGCACAATTTTTGACTAGTTCATATTGGCGAATGAAAACTGGGCCTGATGGTCGTTTTGATATGGACAAGGACAACGTCGGGCTCATCTGGAGCGCATTTGTCGCGCCGGCAGATGCGAAAAATGCACGACAGCTGATGGATATTGTCGATACGGTATTGCCACAATTTGGTTTTGAACCAGCCGTAACCTTGACGCTGTTAAACGAGCGTTGCATTGATGCGGTCGTCAGTATTTCATTTGATCGCACAGCCAGTGCGCCAGACGGAAAGAGTTGGGACGAACTCGCGCTGCAATGTCGCGACAAGTTATACCAAGCAATGTTCTCCCATGGATTCTACCCATATCGTACTGATGTCGGCAAAATGGCTGAAATGGTGCACTGCGGAGACCCGCAGTATCTGCAGGTTTTAGCAGATCTAAAACATGCCTTAGATCCACAAGGTATTTTTGCTCCGGGACGATACATTGCATCAGCGTCAGAAAAGTTTACAGGGGCAGTAAGTAATTAAATGATGCATTGCGTAAGTCATTGTATTTTAATGAGAATAAAAGTTGGCATGGCAGTTGCTTTATATCTGTCAGTAATAGTTTTAGCCTGGCAGTAACTGGTAGGCGAGTCAAAAATACAAGGTGGTAGTAAAATGAAATTTAAAACTCTTTTATCAGTAAGCGCTCTGTCAGTAGCAATGTTCGCTGGTTCAGCCCAAGCTGCTGTAATCCCGGCTCTGCAATTCGCCACTCAATCTGGCTGGTTAGCTGATGGTGTGAACTCTTCTAGCAAACAAGCTAATAACACAGTTTACGATTGTGCTGCTGGTACAACTGACGCACAAAACGGTTGTGGTTTGACTTTCACTGGCGCAGCTGGTCTGCCAAATGCTTACGATACAGTTTCTTGGGGTTCTTCAACTGCAAAAAGCAGCCTGAATATCGCTTCTAAAACTGACGTTCTGGTTACCAACGGCGCTTGGGTTCAAACTGGTTTAATCACTCACTCAAACAAAACAATTCCAACAGGTTCACGTTCACTGTACAAAATGGACCTGGAAACGCTGTTTGCAATCGTTAACCCACCACTGGGCGCGAATTCAGCAACAGTTGGTATTCAGTTCAACGAAACTCCAAACCTTGGCGATTTGTCAAAATGTGCAGGTCCACAGTTATCTACTACAGGTTGTGATGACACTTTCCTGATTAAACTGAACCTGCCAGCGATCAACTTCTGGGTTGGCGCTGAACACTACAAAATTTCTTTCAAGCTGAACCCATTGTCAGGTGTGACTCAGTCTGTAGTAAACCCAGACGGTTCTATCTTACTGGTTACTCGTGAAGGTACTAACAACCAGCTGGAACTGTTAGCTCAACTGACTATGTCTGTTCCTGCTCCTGCTACAGTAGGTATGTTAGGTCTGTCACTGGTTCTGCTGGGCCTGCGTCGCCGCGCAAAATAATTGTGAGAGTTGCAACACCTGGTGTTGCAACATAAATAAAAAACCCGGATGGAAACATCCGGGTTTTTTATTGGCGGATACTTCTTGCCGATACTGAAGCACATCAGGCGTAGTTGCTCGATGCCATCAACCAAAAACAATCAACAATCAACAATCAACAATCAACAATCTGGACTGTGGACACTGCAACTTACTCAGCGCCATATCTAGTCGTTGATCTGCAATTGATGTCGCGGTTCAGTGTATGACTGCTGTGTTGCACAAGTAGCATTTTCAGGCGGGTAGTTGAACCGCTAAATCGGATTCAATATGACACCTGCCGGTGCAAATCAGCGCCAATAAAAAACGGATGCATTATGCATCCGTTTTTATTTTGACTGAGCAGGTTACCCGAGGTTTAGTTCAGCTTCGCCTTCAGCGCATTCACCTGAGCGGCGGAAATCGACTTATCTCCAGTTATTTTATCCAGAATCGCTTTCGCTTTATCTTTCTCGCCCTTTTTGATGAGTCCGTCGGCGTAGTTTAATAGCACTGCTGCATTGTCTGGCCTAATTTTTAACGACTCTTCAAACTTCAGTATCGCGGCGTCGACTTTACCTGATGCGAGCAGCACAGCACCATAAGTATCAAGCACATCCGGATTGCGCGGCGCTAATTTTATTGCACGTTCAATATGTTGAGTGGCGTCAGCCAGCTTGTTGGAATCTAACAGAGTCCATGCCAGATTGTTTAATACTGCAACATTGTCAGGCTCTTTCGCCAATAGCTGGTTAAACATCTCAATCGATTTGTTCTTATCACTTTTCAGCATCAGGTTTGCGTAAAACAACTGCAGAGGGCCGTCATTGGGTTTAGTCGTGAAATGTTGCTCGACAAACTGCTGAGCTTTGGCGAGATCGCCGGCACGCTCATAGGTATCGGCAATCATTAATGCCGCCATCGTTGACTGGCTTTGCTGATAACTTTCTGTCAGTGCAATCAGTGCTTCTTTTGGTTTGGCTGCAGCCAACAAGATCCGGCCTTTGATAAACAGCACATCAGCTTTGCCGGCTTCTTCGGCTGGCAGAGTTGCTAACAGTTTCAGTGCTTCGTCATTCTTGCCATTTTCTGCCAGCAATTGCACCTGAGTACCAAACAACACTTTGTCTTTCGGTGATTTTTTTAATTCTTCGGTAGAAACGGCCAGGGCTTTCTCAATCTGTTTATCCAGAATGAGGGCGCGAATATAGGTGTAGACCGACTCGCGATCAGCCGAATTAATCTGATACCACTGCGCGGCGACAGCCAGTGACGCTTTGATATCTTTTTTCACAGTCCGCTCATGTTCAACCAACAAGGCCCAGTGCAAGGCATGACGCTCAGCCAACGGTTGCTTGCTGTCTTCCAGCACCGTCAATGCTTTATCCTGTTGCTTTTGGTCAACCAGCATCCGGGCATACAACACCGCTACGTTATAGTTGGTTGCGTCTTGTTTATAGAGAGCCTCAGTGCGTTTAATCGCCGAACCGCCTGCCTCGGTACGTGTCATCGCATAAAGTTGCTCTAGCGCAGGCATATATTGTGGATGTTTATCCAACAGCGTTTCTAAAGTGGTTTTTGCCGCAGCATTGTCTTGTTTTGCTTGTTCAGACACCGCTTTTAACAGATAAGTAAAAGGTAATTCGCTTTTAGCGGCTAACGCGTCCTGAATGTATTGCAAAGCAACCGCATCATTACCTTGTTGCAACGCCGAGAAAGCCAGCATGTTGAGGCCTTGCACCTTCATCTTTTCGTCTTTCAGCCATTCTTTGGCCAGAGCTTCAACTTCTTTGTACTTCCCTTGCTGCAAATATGCAGAAGCTAATAGCAGTTGCGGCTGTTGCTCTTTTGGCGCCATTTTGGCTGCTTGTTCCAACAACGACAGACCTTGCGCTTCCTGACCAGGAATACCCAGCTTTAACGCGCCGATCGCCAGCAGGTCCTGCTCCGATTTGGTTTCAGTCCCTTGTTCATATTTATTGACTAGTTCTTCTGCGGCGCCGTTGGCTCTTTGTTTCAGCAGTTGAAAGGCGGTGGCACTGACCAGTTGGACATCACTGGCGGCGGCCTGGTTTTTCATCAGTTGTTCTTGCGCTGCATCCGTGTTGCCGCTTTGCAACTGCAGGGCGATATAAAGTTTTTGCGCCGGCGGGTAACTGTCCAGTTCGCCGCGAACAGCTTGCAGGTGGTTTAATGCCTGGTTACCAAGCCCCAGTTGAGACGCCGCCAGTGCTGCCAGTACGCGGGTACTGACGGAGCTTAATCCTGAGTTGATTGCCACTTCGCTGTGTTCTTTGGCTTTTTGGAAATCTTTCGCTTCGAAAGCGATCACTGCCTTCAGATAGTTCGCCAACGGTTGTTTCGGAAACAGTTTGAGCAATTTATCAAGTTCAACACCGGCTTCTTTAAATTTATCCTGAGCGACATAGGTCTGGGCCAGTAATAAGCGCGCCTGATGGCCGGACGGATTAATTTTCAGATATTCATTGAAGCTGGCGACGGACGCGTCAAACTGCGCCAGTACGTTCTGTAACTTGGCGCGTAATAACAGCGCTTCACGGTAAAGTGGATTATCTGCCGGGATCCCGCCAAGTGCAGCCAAAGCTTCTTCGTGCTTTTTCTCCATAATCTGCAGCTGCGCCGATGCCATCGCTTTGATGCCTGCATCACTATTTTGTGCCAGACGCTGCAATTCCGCTTTTGCATCTGCAGCTTCTGACGCTTCGATAGCCGCCAGAGCCTGATACAGCTGAACAAAATCAAGATTCGTTGCCGAGATCCCGCTTTGTTTAGCGAGTTCGGCCAGATTTGGGAATTGGCCCGCCAGGAAATAAGCCTGGGCTAACGGTAATGACAGGTCATTGATGTCGGCGCCGTATTCTCTGGCGCGCTCCAGCTCTTTGGTCGCTGACAATCCGTCGCCAACCTGCAGATAAATCTGGCCCAGCGTCAGGCGAACTTTGGCGTTTTCCGGTTCTTGCTGTAATGCTGATTTCAGTTCGATCACGGCCGCAGAATATTCTTGCTTACCGATAAAAGTCTGGGCGTCCTGCAGGTGTTGCGTGGCATCTTTTTTACCACAACCCTGAGTAACCAATGCGGCCAGAATGCAGCTGACCAGGAGTGTTTTTTTCATCTGTGTAATCCTTTATACATTCACTTGCGTTCTGCCATCGGTGTTTCGCAGCATCACGTCGGTTTGATTGATATAGTTAAGCCGTTTTGCCCAGCTTTTCTGTCATAAAATGGCGTAGAGAACCGACTGTACTGAACAGATCTGCGCTGAGTTCTGCGTCGTCGAATACGACATCATATTGGTCTTCCAGCAATGTCAGAATGGTCATAATACTGCTGGAATCAAATTCGGGGATGGCACCTAATAACGGTGTTTGATCAGTCAGGTGGTGGTGGGGGCCTAATACCGATAACAGGATCTGGTCGAGCACCTGTCCGGTCTGAGGTTGTTGGTCCCTCATAGTCAACTCCAATGGACATCAGATATTTGCACAATGTACTCTAACACAGATTAATCACAGGCAAACCATTTTGCCGCCGGAAAAATGCTGCCTGTTTTCAGTGAATTGGCGCCATATCCGGGAAAGCTGGCTCACGGGAAATTGCATGCTGCTGACCGACTCACTGGAAGGATTATTGCACTTCGGCGCAACGCGCTGGCCGATGCAAATTGCGTTGAAAGACCCGCATGGTACTTTGACTTATGCTGAGCTGTTGACTCAAGTCAGGCAACGTCGATGGCAGTTAAGTGCCGCAGGATTACAGGCGGGCGATCGCTTGATGTTGCAGTTACCGAAACAACGCGAGCTGGTGATTGAGTTATTCGCCGCCTGGAGTCTCGGTGCTTTAGTGGTACCGGTGCACCAGGCGCTGAAACCGCAGCAATTACAATATATTGTGCAGGATTGCTCGCCGAGGCTGGTGGCAATGACTGCGGCCAGACGGCAGCAACTGGCTGCCGAGTTGAATTTACCCGCAGGTTGCAAGTGGTTCGACGGTGCCGATTACCCTGCTGATGCGCAGCAGGATAAAAGCGATGCGCAAACCGCCGGAATGTCGGCACAGCCGGCAGCGATTTTGTATACCTCTGGCAGCACAGGTTTACCCAAAGGGGTGGTGTTGTCACAGCTGAACCTGCTGTTAGGCGCAGCCAGTGTCAGTCAATATCTCTGTTTGCAAAGCACTGATGTGGTGCTGGCGCTGTTACCCTTTAGTTTTGACTATGGTCTGAATCAGCTGTTAAGCGCGTTCAGCGTCGGCGCCAGCGTCGTGTTGCTGGACTACTTGCTGACGCAGGATGTGGTGCGCCAGATTCAGCAGCACCAGGTCACCGTACTGGCTGCGGTACCACCGCTGTGGGCGGCGTTGGCCGATGCGCGCTGGCCAGATGACAGTACTTCTTCGCTGCGACTTTGGACTAACTCAGGTGGCGCGATGCCGCCGGTATTACTCAAACGGTTACAGCAGTGTTTTCCAAATGCCAAACCTTATCTGATGTATGGTCTGACCGAAGCCTTTCGGTCCACCTATTTAGCACCGGACAAACTGACAGAAAAACCGCAGTCGATTGGTCAGGCGATCCCTTTTGCCGATGTACGGGTGTTGCGTCCCGATGGCACTGAATGTGCGGTCGGGGAACCCGGTGAACTGGTTCATCGCGGACCACTGGTCAGCCTTGGCTATTGGGGCAAACCAGAGCTGACGGCGGAGCGATTCCGGCCTGATCCTTTATTAGCGCAGGCCGTTGTACACCGACCGCCGGCGGTTTGGTCAGGCGATCAGGTATGGCGGGATGCCGACGGCGATCTGTTTTATCTCGGCCGGTTGGATGAAATGCTCAAATGTTCCGGCATCCGCATCAGTCCGACTGAAATTGAACAGCAGTTTTACGCACTGGTGGCCGGTGTGACCGATGTTGCCGCGATCGCGGTGCCGACTGTTGCCGCGGATAATGCCGTGTTATTGCTGTTTAGTGCACCGCAAGCGCTGGATACCAGCGCATTGATGACGGTTCTGAAACAGCAATTGCCTGCCTATATGTGTCCCAAAGCCCTGATACAATTGCCGCTGCTGCCTAAGACGGCCAATGGTAAACTCGACCGTAAGCAGTTGTCCGTGACTTATAAGGATTATTTTTGTGCACCCTCTGATTCCGCTTAATCCCGCATTATTCACTGCGCAGCCTCAACTTGCTGCTGCGCTGACGCCGTTTGCCCAGCAGCAAAATGATTTGTTGGTGGGTGGCAAAACGCCGGCGCAGATCGCGGCTTTGCTGGATGCTGATGTTTTTTATGCTTATGACCGTGCAGCGATCACTGCTCGTGTTGACGCATTACGTGCTGCGCTGCCTGCGCGCGTCAAACTGCATTATGCCGTTAAGGCCAATCCCTATTTTCCGGTGGTGCATTGGTTAGCATCCCGGGTGGATGGGATGGATGTGGCATCACGTCGTGAGTTGGTGCTGGCGTTGCAAAGTGGTGTTGATGCAACACAGATCAGTTTTGCCGGGCCTGGTAAAACTGACGCTGAACTCAAAGCGGCAATCGCGGCAGGCTGTGTTGTGCATCTGGAATCGGCTGGTGAAATGCGCCGGCTGCAGGCATTGTGTTTACAGGCTAAGACTTCGGCCCGCGTCGCGCTGCGCATTAATCCTGAATTTGAACTGCGTGCTTCCGGTATGAAAATGGCCGGTGGTGCGAAAGCGTTTGGGATCGATCAGGCACAGATCTGGGATTTGTTAGCTGAATTGCAAAAAGGTCCGCTGCGGCTGGTTGGTTTTCATCTGTATTGTGGATCGCAGAACTTGCAGGCCGACGCCATTTTACAAAGTCAGCGGCAGAGCCTGCAGTTATTAGCACAATTGCGGCCGCATTGTCCGCAACTGGAGTTCTTTAATCTTGGCGGCGGCTTTGGTGTGCCATATTTTCCCGCCGACAAAGCACTGGACTTAGCAGCGGTCGGGGCTGGCATGCAGCTGTTATTCGCTGAATTTGCCGCGGCTGTGGCAGGGCTGGAAATCATCCTTGAACTGGGCCGGTATCTGGTGGCCCATGCCGGGGTTTATTTTAGTCGGGTCATCGATGTGAAAAGCTCACACGGTCAGCAGTTTGTCGTGACCAACGGCGGCTTGCATCATCACCTGGCTAATTCTGGCAATTTCGGTCAGGTGGTGCGGCGCAATTATCCGGTGGTGCTGGCCAATAAACTGACATTGGCACCGGCGGGGCCGGTGCAGGTTGTCGGGCCTTTGTGCACGCCGCTCGATATCCTGGCTGACAAAGTGGCGTTGCCCGAAGCGGAGCCTGGCGACTGGTTTGCGGTATTGCAGTCCGGCGCTTATGGCGCCAGTGCCAGTCCACAAGGATTTTTAAGTCATGGGCCAGTTGCTGAAATCCTCTTGTGAACATGTTGTGTGCTGGGGCGGCTGAATAAATATTGTGGCCGGTAATATCCAATAGGATTGAAGTACTCATTTTTGTGACGCAAACAAAGTTAAGTTGGCCGGCAGATATATAAATAACCTAATTAATAAAGAGCTTACCTTGTATGCGTCGAATGATTTTTATTTTGAGTGGCTGGACTCTGATATCCATGTTTTTTTTATACGGCATGTTTTTGGTTGCTGTGGCGTATGCTGGGCGTTCCTCGCAGGAGATTTTTGATTATCTGAATCATCGTCTTTATGGACATACTAAACTGGAGTTTGTTTTTAATCCAATCATCGATTTCGCTCGGTTAGCCCATGACGATATTCCCAAATCAGCCAGAATGGGCATGATTAATAAAATGCAGGCTGCTCGTTATCCGGAACGGAATATAATTCCAGCATCAAAGTCTGTCTTAGTTTTTAGTGATAAAAGCGTCAAACAATATGCAACTATAAGTGAGGCTGCCTTACATGCCCCCTCCGGTGCTGTCGTGGAGATTTCAGCTGGAGACTACACAGAGGCTCAAGCCGTGTGGAAGCAAAAAGAAATAACCATTCGGGGGATTGGTGGACCTGTGCGGTTATTTGCCGGCAAAAAATCGGCAGAAGGTAAAGCAATTTGGGTCTTTCGCACTGGTAAGGCGTCGATCTCCGGCATAGGTTTTTTTGACGCCAAAGTGCATGACATGAATGGCGCTGGCGTTCGTGCAGAAAAAGGGGATTTTTCGTTTGATAACGTGCATTTCGAGAATAATGAATCAGGGATACTAACTACTGCTGCTGTTGGAACCTTAACAGTCGATCGTTCGACTTTTATCAATAATGGCAATGGGGATGGATATTCACATGCAATATATGCCGGAAAAATAGACTTGCTTGTCGTCACCCGTAGCGTTTTTTACAATACTATTGTTGGGCATCATATTAAGTCGAGGGCCGCAAGTTCTTTTGTGCAAGATTCAAAATTTTATGATGAATTAGGTCTGGTGAGCTACGAATTAAACTTTCCAAATGGTGGTGAGGTATTCGTATTAAACAATTACCTTGAGCAAAACAATTATAATGAAAACTCCGTAATGCTAAGTTATGGTGAAGAAGGTTTGCTTCATAAGGTAAACACACTGACAGTGAATAAGTCTACATTTAGAAATGTAGCAAGTGGTGGTACATTTGTTCGTACAGTCATTGATAGCGATAAATCAATTATTGAAAATAGTCGATTTATGGGCAATGGGATCATTGATTCGCGCAGTAAGCTTCAGCACTCGGCTAACAATATATGGGTGGGTAACCTATTACTCTGGAAAAATACATATTTTGCCGACAACCAATATAAGCCTGCTTTAGAGCAACAGAAACTTGAATTGTTAAGAAATCAATATTGTGGAGAGTGCAGTGTACTTGCCGGTGAAACAGGCGCATTCGGTATATTTTCGGTTGCAACTCCCCGTTAGGAACACTTCAGGCAGAGATAGGTGTTTTTCTTAAACAATCAAAGCTCAGGCCTTTGTTCTCAAAAACTCTGTAGTCTCAGATTGTAGAAGAACGAAATGTTCGGGGTCCGTTACCGTGTGGTTTGCACCGACAATGTCAGTAAGCCGCAGTTGCGCGGCAATGCAACGATATTGTGGCAGCTGTAACAGTTCACGGCATTCTGCGGCAGTCAAATCCGCGCCACTGAGTATTAATTGCACCTGGCAGGGCAAATTTTTCCAGTTTAGCATCGCCTGCGGCACAGCTGAATCGGGGGTAAATCGTTTTAAATCATCATGCGGGATATCTTCAGGTGCCAAAAACACAGAGCTGTGTTGTTTTTGCACGGGGCCCAGCAGCTTTAAAATTGCTTTCAGGCTGTCAAGTGCATGCCATTGACCTGTCGCGAGTTTTCGCCAGAATTCTGCAGATATCAGCCGACGCAGGTAATAAAACTTCAGCATAGTGCGGGCATGGTTTTCTGCGGTACGGCACCAGGGATTCAGCAGGATCAGGGCTTGTGGCTGCAACCATGGGCTCGCCAACAGGGCCGCTGTCGCTCCATCACATAAACCAAATAAAACAATGGGTCTTACCTTGCCAAAGTAACGAGCAAGTTGGGGGGGGAGTTCGGTCAGATAAGCGGCGTGGTCGACAAAAGTGCCCGGCTCACCATCTGCATCGCCAAATCCCGGAAAATCAAAGCGTAAACTGGCGAAGCCGGCCTGTTGCCAGTGCTGCGCCAATTGTTGTTGCATCCGGTGGCTGCCTGCGCGGGTCTGGGCGCCACCGTTGACCATCAGCACCAGAAATTCTGAAGCGGCCGGCTGATAAATACCGAGACTTTGCTGACCGCTAAAGTTTAGCGGCACTATTTCGGTCGCGCCGGCTGAGGCAGCGCTTAGCGGGTGCATTCAACAGCTCCGGTTAAAAATTTCAGACTGATTGCTAATAAGTCGCCGCTATCTGCCGGCTCCTGGCTTAGCCAGTAGGGGGACGCCTGAATGGTTTGCAGCTGCAAGCCAGGATGCGTCTGTTGTATTTTTTTTGCTGCAGCACCAATCTCGCCGGTTAATGAGCTTTCCAGCCACAACAAAGCAGTGGAACTGGCTGGTAACTGTGGCTGCAACGCCTGAATTTCTGAACGCAGCTGTAGTGGGACGGCATAGCCAGCGACGTCAAGGGTATGCTCCGATGCCGCCACGGCAGCTGTGCCGAGTAGTTGTTGGCGCTGCAATTGTTGCCAGAAACGGTCGGTTTGCAGTTGCGGTTGCCATAACAGGATCTGACTAATGTTCAGTTGCGCCTGTAATGCCGGCAGCCAATCCAGCAGCAGTGCCGCGCCAAATCGGCAACCGAGCAGCTGGACCTGCGAATACTGTTGCAGCTCAGGTAAAAACTGCAGCAGATCTGCTCGCCATTGCTGTAAAGAAATCTGACTGAACTGTCCGGCACTGTCACCGGTGCCGGCAAAATCAGGCAAATAACTGTCGATGCCAAAATCCGCCAGCTGACGGGCCAG
>JAIXSW010000438.1 GCA_027484495.1 Gammaproteobacteria bacterium | reverse complement strand
TGATTTCGACGCGAAACCCATCCCGCTGCGCGAGCCAGTGAAAAGTATCGGCATGGAAAAAGCTGACGTGCGTCGGGTCATTTTTATAGTGCCATTTGGCAAAGTCGGCCGGTTGCTCAGGTCTTAATCGGGTCATCAGACCCAGCCAACCTGCAACTTTTAATAACTCTAACCAGAGTTGCCATTCAGTCGCAGGCTGATAGAAATGTTCGATGGCTTCAGTCGAACAAATGAAATCATAAGTTCGCTGCAACAACTGTGCGTCCGGAGCAAAATAAGGGTCGTAGTTACTGACCTGATGTCCGCCTTGTTCCAGCAACAAATACAAGGTCGGTCCGGGACCGGCGCCAAAATCCAAGCCAGTTAAAGGTGCTGTGCCAAGTCGCTCCAATAAAGGCGCTGCCAGTTTGTTGAGGAACTGGCGATATCCAGCATCCGCCGGATCATTTTGATGTTGTTGGTAAATAGCCAGTTCTGCGTCGTTCGCCAATAAACTCTGACGGCTGGCAAACACCAGCTGACACACCGGACAATGCCAGTACTGGCGTATTTTATCGGTATGATAATGCGTGGTCGCTGTGTTGAGACACAAAGGGCAAGGGTCTGGCAAGACCGGCAAAGTACAGTCTGACATGGAAAACTCCGACATCATGTCATCATTCATGCCGGCTATCATATCAGAGCGCAGATAAACTGCCGCCACCGATTCAGTTAAAGCGCCCTTTCTGCTACACTCAGGCCCGCCTTTTTTCAGCGACAGAAGAAGTGATCATGACTCTTGCAACTCAGGTCCTGGCGGTCAACGATGATCTGCCGATCCGCACGAATTTACCTGTACATTCCGGCAAAGTCCGCAGTGTGTATTGGCTGACCGAACAGGACAGCGCCCGTTTAATCCGCGAAAAAAATTACCCGGTGCCGGCCAATACACCGCTGGCCATTATGGTCATTAGCGACCGCATCTCCGCATTCGATTGTATCTGGCAAGGTGAAAACGGCCTGAACGGCGTGCCAGGTAAAGGCGCGGCGTTAAATGCAATTTCAAATCACTGGTTCTCGCTGTTTAAACAACATGGTCTGGCTGATAGCCATATTCTGGATATTCCACACCCATTGGTCTGGATTGTACAAAAAGCCCGTCCGGTAAAAATCGAAGCCATTGCCCGGCAATACATCACCGGCTCGATGTGGCGCGCTTACAGCAAAGGTGAGCGCGAATTCTGTGGCATCACCTTGCCGGAAGGCCTGCAAAAAGAGCAGAAACTACCAGAGATCCTGATCACACCATCGACCAAAGGCATTCTCACCGGCCTTGATGGTGTGCCGGAAGCCGATGACGTCAACATTTCCCGCGCTGACATTGAACGCCATTATCAGGCGTTTGGCTTTGAGCAGCTGTCCGATATCGCTTTATACGAAACACTGCTGAAACAGGGCTTTGCGGTGATCAGCGATGCATTGGCAGCGCTTGATCAGATGTTTGTCGACACCAAGTTTGAGTTTGGTTACGTCAAAGACACTCAAGGCAATTGCAAACTGATTTATATGGATGAAGTTGGCACACCAGACAGTTCACGGATTTGGGACGGCGCGTCATGGTGTGAAGGCCAGATTGTTGAACAATCAAAAGAAGGTTTCCGTCAATGGTTGCTCAATCATTTCCCGGATCCGGATATTCTGCTGAACAAAGACCGCATGCCAGAGCGGGTTGCATTAGCGCGTGACAACCAGTTACCGACTGAAGTGATGATGGATATTTCCCGCACTTATCTGGGCATCGCCGAAAAAGTCATTGGCCGTCGTATTGAACTCTCTGCCAATCCAAAGGCGGAAATTATCGACGTATTAAAGCAGCAATATGGTTTAGTCGACTAAATGGCTTAGGTGACTAGGTTGGCTGCTGGAAAAAAGCCCGCATACGCGGGCTTTTTTGTTGGCGCAAGGTTACCTGTTGTCAGGTTACATCGAAATGCCGCCATCGATTTCGACAACCCGACCGGTGAAGAAGTCATTTTCAAAGATGTATTTGGCAGTATGGGCAATTTCTGCCGCCTCGCCTAAACGGCCAACCGGCTTCATGGCCACTAAGCGCTCACGCGCTTCTGGTTTCATCGCATCGGTCATTGCTGTGCGTATCACACCAGGTGCAATAGCGCCGACGCGAATGCCGTAACGGCCTAATTCACGCGCCCAGGTCACCGTCATCGCCACGACACCGGCTTTTGATGCCGCATAGTTGGTCTGGCCCATATTGCCGCCACGCGCGACACTCGACATATTGATGATGACGCCTTTGCGACCGGTTTGTACCATCAAAGCTGCCGCTTCGCGGCCACACAGGAATACCCCGGTCAGATTCACATCAATCACCGACTGGAACTGCTGCAACGGCATTTTGCCGGTCAGCACGCCGTCTTTGTATTTCAGCAGCAAACCATCGCGCAAAATGCCGGCGTTGTTAATCAGGCCGTCAATACCACCAAAATCGGCCGCTATCGCCGCAAAGGTTTGTTCCACACTGGCTTCGTCTGACACATTGGCCGCGTAAGTTTCGACCCGCACACCGATGGTGCGAAGTTCTGTCGCAGCCGCCGCGAGCTGTTCGGCATTCATATCAATCAGCGCCAATGCAGCGCCACTGTCTGCACACATCCGCGCCATTTCAAGGCCAAGGCCCTGAGCGCCGCCGGTGATCACTATCACTTTATCTTGTAAATTCATCGCGCAAACCCTGGTGCCGTGGGCACTTATTTTTTACTGAAAAAACGGAAAATACTGGAGAAATCGAGCTTGCCATTGCCCTGACGCTGATGCTGCACATATAGATTACGCGCCAGCGCGCCCATCGGCGTCGTCGACTGACTTTGCTGTGCGCATTCGCTGGCAAGACCCAAATCTTTCGCCATCAGGTCGACCATAAACCCACCCTGATAATTGTTGCTCGATGGCACATTTGGCAGCACATCCGGGCACGGATTATACAATTCCAAAGTCCAGTTGCGGCCTGAGCTCTTTAGCATGATGTCAGACAGCACCTTTGGATCCAGCCCGTTGTCGACGCCCAGTTGCAACGCTTCGCTGGTGCCGACCATCAACACCGACAGGAGCATATTGTTACAGATTTTGGCGATTTGACCGGCACCCACGTCGCCGGCGTGAAACAGGTTTTTCCCCATTGCGGACAACACATCGTTGGCGCGCTGGAAATTTTCCGTCGAGCCGCCAACGATAAAGGTCAGAGTGCCGGCTTTAGCCCCACCGACTCCACCTGAAACCGGCGCGTCAATAAAGGCAATACCGGCATCCGCCAACAAGCTACCAACCTGACGGGCGCTTTGCGCGTCGATCGTCGAGCAATCCAAGACTAAAGCACCGGCTTTGATGTCACTGCGCACATCCTGGTACAGACCAATCACATGTTTGCCGGCTGGCAACATCGAAATGACGAAATCAGCGCCTTGCACTGCCGCTTTGGCAGACTCGGCAGCAATAGCACCGGCCTCTGCCACGCTAGCCAGTGCTTCTTTATTCAGGTCAAACGCCTGCACCTGAAAGCCGGCTTTTTGCAGGTTCAGCGCCATTGGGCCGCCCATATTGCCAAGGCCGATAAATGCGACAACTTGCATAGAATTCTCCCCTGTTACCGAAGACAGTGCCACCGGTAGTTCTTATTTTTGTGGATAGATCCGGCCGAGCGTCGCGAGCGGATGCTCCGTAGCCGGCCACGGCGAACTAAACAATTGATCAATCACTGCGACAGGTACGGACGCGACATCTGGGCACAGCCACTGCGGTTGCTGGTCTTTATCAATCAACAGTGCACGGACGCCTTCAGTAAATTCGCCGAGCTTGCCGCACTGCACGCTTAAACCGAGCTCTAAGCGGAAGCTGTCAGCCAGGATTTTTGACTGACCAAGCTGCAATAAACGATAAACAATATGCGCGGTGATTGGGCTGCCGTACCGCAGCGACGCTTTGGCTTTACTGAGCCAGCTATCTTCATTCGGCATCGCCAGAATAGCCGTCATCGCAGCTGGTAAATCGGCGGTATCAGCAAGTGCCGCAATCGGCGCCTGATGTAAACGGATCTGGCTGGCCGGCTGCTGGTTCAACGTCTGGGTTTCGATACTCATCAGCAGGTCAGACAGTTTCTGATGGTTCAGCACCACCGTATTGCCCCAGCGGATACTCAACAGCGCGTCGAGCACTTGCTGGCGTTTGTCGTGCGGAATATAGAAATCGGCCAGATCGATAAACTTGGCGTCAGCCGCGTTGATCGAAGCGCCGGTCAGGCCCAAAAACAAACCACAACCCGCCGGCATCCGGTTTAAGAACCAGCTGCCACCAACGTCCGGATAGAGCCCAATCGCCATTTCCGGCATCGCAATGCGGCTGGTTGCTGTGACGACACGGTGCGAAGCGCCAGCCATCAGGCCTAAGCCACCGCCCATCACGATACCATTGCCCCAGACCAGCACCGGTTTGTCAAAGGTGTGAATGAGATAGTCCAGCGTGTATTCTTTAGTGAAAAACTCAGTCACATAAGGCTGAAAAGTACCAGGATTGGCTTTCATCGTGTGATACAAATCACGGATATCACCGCCGGCACAAAATGCTTTATCGCCGGCGCCCTGCAGTAACACCATGGCGATATCCGGGTTCTCTTTCCACAGCTGCATCTGCGGTAACAGCAGTTCCACCATCGGCAGGCTCAGCGCATTCAGTGATTTTTCACTGTTGAGTGTGGCCACGCCAATCTTTTTGCCGTTTTCTGCCGCCAGTTCGCTAAACAGCACTACAGCGGCGTTTTGTGTTGTTTCTGTCATGCCGGGATCCTTAACCGTTGACCCAATGTGGCGCACGTTTTTGTAAAAAAGCGCTGACACCTTCGACCTGGTCTTTAGTATCAAACAGACCCACAAACAGTTCGCGCTCCAGCGGCAGTGCGGCGTTGATAGTGCCACTGCGACCCTGTTGGATCAGTTTTTTACAGGCGGTAACTGCCGATGGGCTTTGTTCGGCAACTTTTTCGGCCATTGCCAGCGCAGCTTCTAACGCAGTACCGCTCGCGACCACCTCTTCAACTAAACCAATTTGCAGCGCTTTCTCAGCGGTCAGACGTTCACCACACAGGATCATCCGCTTTGCCCAGCCTTCACCGACCAGCCAGGCCAAATTTTGTGTACCACCGGCGCAAGGCAATAAACCGACCTTGGCTTCCGGCAGCGCCATCTGTGCCTGCGTTTCGGCAATGCGAATATCGCAAGCCAGCGCCACTTCCAGCCCACCGCCCATGGCGTAACCATTAATCGCCGCAATCGACACACCACGGAACTGGCTCAGCGTTTCAAACGCCTCACCAAAGATGCGGGCCATGTCGCTGGCAACGGCTTTGTCGCCGTCAGCGAATAGATTTAAATCAGCGCCGGCGGAAAAAAACTTCTGACCTTCACCAGTGATCACCAGCGCATAAACCGATTTGTTTTGATTTAACTCGCGCACCATATCGCGCAGTGCGGTCAGTGTTTCACGCGTCCAGGTATTGGCCGGCGGGTTGGACATCGTTACTAACGCGGTGTGACCACGGAATTCAAGTTTTAACTGGGCCATAGGGGTCCCTATTTCTTATTTGCCATCAGCGGACTGCATCCGGCAGCCCGCCTCTTTGTTCTTATTTTGAAAACAGCGTTACAGAATATCAGAGGCTGCACTGTCGAGTAAGCGCCGGCCAATGATCAGACGCATGATTTCATTGGTGCCTTCCAAAATCTGGTGTACCCGCACATCACGGAAATGGCGTTCCAGCGGATACTCTTTGATGTAGCCGTAACCACCGTGAATTTGCAGTGCCTGATCACAGACCTGAAAGCCGATATCCGTGGCAAAACGTTTTGCCATGGCGCAATAAGCGGTCGCCTCCGGGTCTTGCTGGTCCAGTTTGAAGGCGGCCAGACGCACCAGCTGACGGGCAGCAACCAGTTCAGTGGCCATATCGGCCAATTTAAACTGCAGCGCCTGAAACGCTGCCAGTGGTTTACCAAATTGCTCGCGCTCCAGCATGTAGTTACGCGCGGTATTCAACGCCTGTTGAGCTGTACCTATTGAACAGGTCGCAATATTGATCCGGCCGCCATCTAAGCCTTTCATCGCAAAAGTGAAACCCTGACCTTCAGCGCCCAATAAGTTTTCCGCTGGCACGCGGACATTGTCAAAAGTGACCAGGCGGGTCGGCTGCGCGTTCCAGCCCATTTTTTCTTCGGCTTTGCCATAAATCACGCCTTCAGCGTTGGCAGGTACAACAAAAGCTGAAATCCCTTTAGGACCGGCTTCACCGGTGCGCGCCATCACTACTAAGACTTCAGTGCTGCCCGCGCCGGAGATGAACATTTTCGAGCCATTGATGACATAGCTGTCGCCGTCTTTCTTCGCGCTGGTACGCAGTGACGCCGCGTCAGAACCTGAACCTGGTTCAGTCAAGCAGTAGGATGCCAGCTGCTCCCCGGTCACCAGCGTCGGACACCAGGCCGCTTTGATCGCTGCAGTACCCCAGGTGGCAATCATCCAGGTCGCCATATTGTGGATGGTCAGCATCGCTGTGGTCGCGGTACAGCCCATCGCCAGTTGTTCAAAAATAATCGACGAATCAAGCCGGGACAGGCCTAAACCACCGGCATCTTCCGGTGTATACAGGCTGCAAAATCCCAGTTCACCGGCTTTTTGCAGCACGTCTTTTGGAAAATGATGGTCGCGGTCCCACTGGGCGGCAAAAGGTGCCAGCTCAGTATCAGCAAATTGACGCGCGGTATCGGCAAAGGCTTTTTGATCGTCGGTTAAATTAAAATTCATCGTTTGACCTCGGTGTTGATCAGACCAGCCGCTGTTGTTTGAAGTGATGACCGGACTTAATAAAACATATTGGCGAAGCCACCGGTATAGCGCCGATGGCTTCGCTGGGTATTAACGCAGGTTGATCGACATGTTCGGGCCAGAAACCTGAACTTCGTCATCAAACCAACGCGCTGTAATGGTCTTGGTTTCGGTGTAAAAACGCACAGCTTGTTTGCCATAGGCGTGCTGGTCGCCGTAGAACGAGCCTTTCCAACCGGTAAAGGAGAAGAACGGCAGTGGTACCGGGATTGGAATGTTGATACCGACCTGACCCACTTCAATTTCGTGTTGGTATTTACGCGCCGCATGGCCGCTGGCGGTAAAAATTGACGTGCCGTTGCCGTATGGACTGGCGTTGACCACACCAATAGCGGCATCGAGCGAATCAACGGTCATCGTGGTCAGTACCGGGCCGAAGATCTCTTCTTTATAAATCGTCATATCCGTTGTGACATTGCTGAACACGGTAGGACCGACCCAGTTGCCGTTCGGGTAACCGTCTACCACAATACCGGAGCCGTCCAGTAAACAGGTCGCGCCTTCTTCTTTACCTTTGGCAATAAGCGACAGTACGCGTGCTCTGGCTTGCGGGCTGATCTGCGGGCCATAAGCCGCATTTGGATCTGTGTACACGCCAGGACGGACTTTACCAATCGCTGCCGCCACTTCCGGGATCCATTCCGCCGCAGCACCAACAAACACCGCAACAGAAATCGCCATACAACGCTGACCGGCCGCGCCGACTGAGGCACCCACCAGCGCGTTTACAACTTGTTGTTTATTGGCATCCGGCATGATCACCATGTGGTTTTTCGCGCCAGCAAAGGCCTGGACGCGTTTCAGATTATCAGTACCGGTTTTGTAGATGTATTGGCCGACGTTGACCGAGCCGACAAATGAAATCGCTTTGATATCCGGATGATGCAGTAAGACGTCAACCTGCTCTTTACCGCCATGCACCACTTGCAACACACCTTTTGGCGCGCCAGCTTCGGCAAAGAGTTCAGCAATGCGGTTGACCGTCATCGGGTCCTGCTCAGACGGCTTTAACACAAAGGTGTTGCCGCAGGCGATAGCCATCGGGAACATCCACAACGGGATCATCGCCGGAAAGTTAAATGGCGTGATCCCGGCACAAACACCCAGTGGCTGAATGTAGCTGTAGGTATCAATAGAACGTGCGACGTTTTCAACCGTTTCACCCATCATCAACGATGGAATATTGGCCGCTTGCTCGACCACTTCAATACCGCGCCAGACGTCGCCTTTGGCATCTTCAACGGTTTTGCCCAGTTCGCGGCAAATAATATCGGCGATTTCGGCCTGATGTTCTTTTAACAGCACCGCAAAGCGCATCATCAGACGGGCGCGCTCAGACACCGGCGTTTCTTTCCAGCTCTGGAATGCCGTCTTTGCCGAGGCAATGGCCTGTGCCATTTCATCTGCTGTAGCACATGGTACCTGCGCAATTACTTCTTGCGTGGCCGGATTGGTCACCGGGATCAGTTTTTCACTTTTTGAGTGAACAAATTCGCCGTCGATAAACAGCTGAACCTGAGTAGTCATAGCATTTTCCCCGTTGCGCGGCCTGCCTTCTGAGCGGTCGCTGCGATAGTCTTAAACCGGTGTTCCGGTCGCCTGAATTCTTTGAAATCGCCGCAGCGATCCCGCTGTGCACCCGAAGTCTGTGCTTCTTATCGGCGCAGTTTTACCCTGTTTTTTTCGTGGTTGCGCCAGTTGCAAACCAACTGGCGCATCGGCTGTTTGCCGGCTTATTTCTTATACTTTTTTGCTTAGGCGACTTCGACGGCCAATGCCACCGCTTCACCGCCACCAATGCACAGCGACGCGATGCCGCGTTTTAAGCCGCGCGCTTTTAACGCATGAATCAGCGTCACCAGAATACGCGCACCAGAAGCGCCAATCGGATGGCCTAAAGCACAAGCGCCGCCGTTGACGTTCACTTTTGCTTCATCCAGACCAAGTTCCTTGACTGCGAGCATCGTCACCATGGCAAAAGCTTCGTTGATTTCCCACAGGTCGACGTCATTAACGCCCCAGCCGAGTTTGCTCAGCAGTTTTTGCATCGCGCCGACTGGTGCTACGGTAAAGAGAGCCGGTTCCATCGAATGCGTCGCATGACCTACTACGGTCGCCAGCACTTGGCAGTTGTGCGCTTTAGCGCTGCTTTCACGCATCAGCACCAGGGCGGCCGCGCCGTCAGAAATAGACGAAGAGTTGGCAGCTGTGATAGTGCCGTCTTTAGCAAAGGCTGGTCGCAGGCCTGGGATTTTGTCGATTTTGGCGTTGCCTGGCTGCTCGTCAGTGGCAAAGACAGTCTCGCCTTTACGGCTTTGAATAGTGACTGGAGCAATTTCGGCGATAAATGCGCCTTGCGCAATCGCTTGCTGGGCACGAGTGGTGGATTGAATGGCAAAGCGGTCCATGTCTTCGCGGCTAAAACCCTGCTCATTCGCAGTACCCTGGGCAAAACAGCCCATAGCTTTACCGTCATAAGCGTTTTCGAGACCGTCGAGCATCATGTGGTCTTTCACTTCACCATGGCCCATCCGCATGCCGGCACGGGCTTTTGGCAGCAGATACGGCGCGTTGGTCATCGATTCCATGCCGCCGGCGATCACAACGTCAGCGCTGCCGGCTTTTAACAAATCATGGGCCAGCATCACAGTCTTTAAGCCAGAGCCACAAACTTTGTTTAATGTGGTCGCGCCTGCTGACAGCGGTAAACCCGCTTTTAATACGGCCTGACGTGCCGGCGCCTGCCCCAGACCTGCCGGTAACACACAACCCATCAGCACTTCACTGATTTGTTCGCCAGCAATGCCTGCCTGTTCAACCGCCGCCTTGATCGCAACAGCACCTAAATCCGGCGCTGTGACTTCGCTCAGGCCACCCATAAAACCACCCATTGCTGTG
>JAIXSW010000282.1 GCA_027484495.1 Gammaproteobacteria bacterium | reverse complement strand
TGGCGATACCCGCGGTTTGGAGTTCACTCTGATAACAATGTTGCTGCAACGCTGCGGGCAAACATTGAAAAATTGCATTGTGTTCACTGTCGATCGGCAGCAACGTCGCGCCGTGTTGTTGTACGGCGCGGATAAACAGCTCGCCGCTCATGACCAGCGCTTCTTTATTCGCCAGTAACACGGTCTTACCGGCCTTGACCGCCGCAAGAGTTGGCAGCAGTCCTGCAGCACCGACAATCGCCGCCATGACCACATCAGCATCCGGATGCGCGGCCAGTTCTGCCAGTGCGTCGGTACCTGCGACAACTTCAGTCGTCAAACCTGCCTGGCGCAGCTGCTGCTGCAGTTCCGCGGCATCGGCGGCATCACTTAGTGCCGCATATCTGGGCCTAAACTGTAGACATTGGGCAAACAACACCTGCAGACGTTTACCGCCGGTCAGTGCCAACACCTGATACAAATCAGGATGCTGCGCTATTACATCCAGCGTACTGCAGCCAATAGAGCCGGTCGCGCCCAGCACTACTACTTGTTTTGGCATTAAAAACCACCAAACATAGCAACAAAAATTGCGAACAGCGGTGCAGTGGCGGTCAGACTGTCAATCCGGTCTAACATGCCACCATGACCTGGAAAAATACTGCCGCTGTCTTTAAGACCTGCGACACGTTTAAACATACTTTCAGACAGATCGCCAAATACCGATAACAATGTCAGGATCACCGCGGCAGCAAACCATAAACCGGTTTGTTCAGGCCAGCCCTGACCTGCAGCAACGCCCCCCACCAGCAGCAACACAAACACCAGTCCACCGGCGAAGCCTTCCAGGGTTTTGCCAGGACTGACATCGGGCATCAGTTTATGTTTACCAAACGGCTTACCGATCACGTAACCGCCGATATCTGCGGCCCAGACCAGACCGAGCATCAGACAAATCAGCCAGGCACCGGTGAAACTCGATTGATCAAAATTAACCTGACGCACTAACAAAATTGCAGTGAAACTCGGCACCAGAGTCAGCACACCCATCAATGCTTTGACAGGCTGGCTGCCTGCCCAGAAACGCTGTGAAACGCGAAAACTCAGCACCAGCAACACAGCCAGCAACCACCAGATCACACCCAACCATAAGACGGCCTGCACGGTATAATTCGTCTGCACCGGCCAGTGCAGAGCCGCTGGTGTCACCAGATAGACGGCGCCATACAACACTGCAATCAGCGTGGTAAACGCGGTTTTGCTGCTACTGGTATGCCAGCCACAAAAACCTGCCCATTCCCAGGCTGCCACGGCAAAAGCCGTTGCCAGAAAGATAGCAAAGCCGATCGGCGGTAAATAAAACACCGCCCCCAGCGCAAGCGGAGCCAGCACTAAAGCTGTGATCACCCGTTGTTTAAACAAATCTATTATCCTTGTCCAGTTGCCGCTGCCAGCTCGCGGATCTGCGCGCCGGTACAGCCGAAACGTCGTTCGCGGCTGACAAAACTGGCGATAGCATCGGCAAATACCTGATCATCAAAATCAGGCCATAAGGTATCAATAAAAAGCAGCTCCGCATAGGCAGCCTGCCATAGCAAAAAATTGCTGATGCGGATGTCACCACCCGTGCGGATCATCAGATCCAGTTCAGGCTGGTCGTGCATCTGGATATGGCCGGCGAGCAACTGTTCGTTGATCTCGTCAGGCTTTAAGGTTCCAGCTGCTACTTGCAGCGCAAGCTGCTGCGCCGCCTGAGCAATATCCCAACGTCCGCCATAGTTTGCCGCCACGTTCAGCGTTAAACCGGTATTACCGGCCGTCAGCGCTTGCGCTTCGGCGATTTTGGCTTGTAATTTTGTGCTGAAACGCGACAAATCACCGATGATATTCAACCGGACCTGATTCTTGTGCAGCAGTTTGATCTCTTTTTGCAGCACAAACATAAACAGTTCCATCAGACTACTGACTTCGTCTTCCGGCCGGCGCCAGTTTTCGCTGCTAAATGCAAACAGAGTTAACGAAGGAATGTTCAGCCGACGGCAAAAACTCACCGCGCGACGCACCGCGTCCACGCCTTTTTTGTGGCCCCATACCCGGGGTTTGCCTTGTCGTTCTGCCCAACGGCCATTGCCGTCCATAATAATGCCGACATGCCGGGGCAGCGCCTGATCCATCGTCGAGCTTGTAATAGTCATCCGTCGAAATATCCGCATTCAATGCTGTTTTTATCAACAAAAAAGCGCCGCGAAGGGGTCTGCACGGCGCTTTCCATCAGCCATGGACAGTCATCAGACTTCCATGAGTTCCTTTTCTTTTGCTGCCAGAACTTCATCAATCTTTTTGATGAACAGGTCGGTCAGCTTTTGCGTTTCTTCCGCGGCGCGGCGTTCGTCATCTTCACTGATTTCTTTGTCTTTTTGTAACGCTTTAAAATCAGCGTTGGCGTCACGGCGGATATTGCGGACCGCCACGCGTGCGCCTTCGGCTTCAGCACGCACTACTTTAACCAGGTCACGACGACGCTCTTCCGTCAGCGCCGGTAACGGCACCCGGATACTGGTGCCGGCACCGATTGGGTTTAAGCCCAAATCGGATTGCATAATAGCTTTTTCCACTGCCTGGATCATCGAGCGATCAAATACAGTGATCATCAGCGTGCGGGAGTCTTCGGCGGATACGTTGGCGCATTGACGTAACGGCGTATCCACACCGTAATAAGACACGTGAATACCATCAAGCAGGCTCGGATGAGCGCGGCCGGTCCGGATTTTCGACAGCTGGTTTTTCAGCGCATCTACGCTTTTATCCATCCGGGTTTTGCTGTCTTGCAGAATATCGTTAATCACTTGGTTGTTCCTTCGCGTACTGTCGGCTCGAAAAAAGTGCCGGTAGTTTACTGTAAATTTTCGGCGTGGTCGATCACTGTACCTTCCGCTTCGCCCATCGTCACGCGCTTCAGTGCACCTGGTTTATTCATGTTAAACACACGGATTTGCAGATTGTGGTCACGCGCTAATGTGAATGCAGCTAAGTCCATGACTTTTAACTCTTTTGACAGAACTTCATCATAAGTCAGGCTGGCGTATAAAGTTGCCGTTGGATCTTTTACCGGATCGGCGGAATAAACGCCGTCTACTTTTGTCGCCTTTAACACAGCATCCGCTTCGATTTCGATGCCACGTAAACAGGCAGCAGAATCTGTGGTGAAAAATGGATTACCGGTGCCGGCAGAGAAAATCACCACGCGGCCGGATTTCAGCAGGCTGATCGCTTCGGCCCAGCTGTAGTTGTCACAAACGCCATTCAGCGGGAATGCACTCATCAGGCGGGCGTTAACAAAAGCACGATGCAGCGCATCACGCATGGCGAGGCCGTTCATCACGGTGGCCAACATGCCCATATGGTCGCCGACTACGCGGTTCATCCCGGCCTTAGCCAGACCTTCACCACGGAAAATGTTACCACCGCCAATCACGATCCCGACCTGGATCCCAAGCTCGACCAGCTCTTTGATTTCGGCGGCCATCCGGTCCAGCACTTTGGGATCAATACCAAAGCCTTCATCGCCCATCAGGGCTTCACCACTGAGTTTTAACAGGATTCTTCTATAGGTAGGTTTTGGATTGATGCTCATAGGATCCCCATCATGCTGGTCAGTTAAAAACATAGAATGCAATGAAACTGCTGAGGCGGTACTGGCAGAAGGACTGCAGTTTCCACAGGTTTCACTTAAAAAAAACCGCGGCTGGCAAGCCAGTCGCGGTTAGTGTAGTCGGTTTCAGCGTCATGCTGAAGCGCGATTATTTCTTCGCTGCAGCGATTTGAGCAGCAACTTCAGCTGCGAAGTCAGTTTCCTGCTTCTCGATGCCTTCGCCTACTTCCAGACGGATGAAGCTGACTGCTTTCGCGCCGTTTTGCTTCAGGAAATCGCCTGTAGTAATAGCTGGATCTTTCACGAATGGCTGACCAGTCAGAGATACTTCGCCAGTGAACTTAGTCATCCGGCCAGCAACCATCTTCTCAGCGATTTCTTTTGGCTTACCGCTGTTGATAGCGATTTCGATCTGGATTTCCTGTTCTTTTGCCACAACATCAGCCGGAACTGAGTCTGGTGTCAGGAAAGATGGGTTGTTTGCAGCAACATGCATAGCAACATCTTTTGCTACGTCTTCGTTACCGCCTTCCAGTACCACTAACACGCCGATACGGCCTGAGTGCGTGTACTGACCGATCACGTCGCCCTGAACTACAGAGATGCGACGGATATTGATGTTTTCACCGATTTTGGCAACCAGTGTAGCGCGTGCTTCTTCAACAGTCGCTTCGCCCAAAGAGGCAGCGCTTAACGCTTCCACAGTGAACAGCTTGTTGGCGTGAGCCAGATCTGCTGCTGCGTTAGCAAATGCCAGGAAGTTAACATCACGGGCAACGAAATCTGTTTCACAGTTGAATTCAATTGCAGCAGCGTAACCGTTACCAACGCGAGTCAGTACAGTACCTTCTGCAGCGATCCGACCAGCTTTCTTGGCAGCTTTGGCCTGACCGTTTTTACGCATTAATTCAATTGCGCCTTCGATATCACCGTTGGTCTCTTCTAAAGCTTTTTTGCAGTCCATCATGCCAGCGCCAGTGCGCTCGCGTAATTCTTTAACCATACCGGCAGTTACGGCCATGGGGAATTCCTCGTTTCAATCGGGTTAGACAAACAGGGGCGAAGCCCCTGTCAGATTAAAAGGTGAATGGGGTCAATCTGATGACAGACCCCATACAGCTGTATTACTCAGCTGCAACGAAGTTGTCGGCTTCAGCCTGAACTTCGATGTTTTTATCACGGCCTTCTGCGATAGCAGCATTTACGGCACTCAGGTACAGCTGGATAGCGCGGATCGCGTCATCGTTACCTGGGATAACAAAATCAACACCTTTTGGATCAGAGTTTGTATCAACGATAGAAACCACTGGGATACCCAGGTTGTTGGCTTCTTTGATCGCGATGTGTTCATGGTCAGCATCGATCACGAACAGAGCGTCTGGCAGACCGCCCATATCTTTGATACCGCCTAAGCTCTTTTCCAGTTTTTCCATTTCACGGGTACGATCCAGCGCTTCTTTTTTGGTCAGCTTGTCGAAAGTACCGTCCTGGCTCTGAGATTCCAGGTCTTTTAAACGCTTGATGGACTGACGAACAGTTTTCCAGTTAGTCAGCATACCGCCTAACCAGCGGTGGTTAACATAGTACTGGTCAGCTTGTTTAGCAGCATCTTTGATTGCTTCAGAGGCAGCGCGTTTGGTACCAACGAACAGGATTTTGCCTTTCTTCGCAGCCACTGACTGGATGAAAGTCAGTGCGTCATTCATCATTGGAACTGTTTTTTCCAGGTTGATGATATGAACGCGGTTACGGGCGCCGAAAATGAAAGGCTTCATTTTTGGATTCCAGTAACGAGTTTGGTGACCGAAATGTACGCCCGCCTGGAGCATATCGCGCATTGAAACTTTAGCCATTTGAGTAATTCCTTAAAGGGGGTTAGGCCTCCATACATCCCATAGATCCGACTGAAGCGAGCTTCAGCACCCCGGCTTATGTGACGATGTATGTGTGTTGTTTAACTTAAGTTTGGGTTTGCAATATTGACGCTGACGGCTCTTTTCAGAATTTCGTCGGCTTTATTTGCCAAATTGCGGCGCGCTTTATACCATAGGCGCCCCGTAAACACAACGAATTGTGTAGTTTTACAGCAGAGAGCACCCCATGGCCGCGACGATCAAAACCCCGGAACAAATCGAAAAAATGCGCATTGCAGGCCGTCTGGCGGCAGAAGTGCTGGAGATGATCGAACCGCATGTGAAACCAGGGATCACCACTGGAGAATTGGACCGGATTTGCCACGATTATATGGTTAATGTGCAAAAGACCATCCCTGCCCCGCTGAATTACCACGGTTTTCCAAAATCGATTTGTACTTCTGTCAACCACGTGATTTGCCACGGTATTCCGGCTGATGACAAAGCGTTAAAAGACGGCGATATCGTCAACATCGACATCACTGTGATCAAAGACGGCTTTCATGGCGACACATCTAAAATGTTCGTGGTCGGCAAACCGAGCATCCTGGCCGAACGGCTGATCCGCGTCACACAGGAATGTCTGTACCTCGGTCTGAAAAAAGTCAAAAACGGCGCGCGCCTTGGCGATATCGGCCATGTGATCCAGGTCCATGCCGAGAAGCATAACTATTCGATCGTGCGCGAATACTGTGGCCACGGCATTGGCGAAATCTTCCATGAAGACCCGCAAGTGTTGCACTACGGCCGGCCCAATACCGGTGACGTGCTGAAAACCGGCATGTGTCTGACCGTTGAACCTATGGTCAATGCCGGTGAACGTCACAGTAAATTACTGAAAGACGGCTGGACGGTTGTAACGAAAGATCGTAGTTTATCCGCTCAGTTCGAGCACACTATTGTCGTGACGGACACAGGTTGTGAAATTCTGACCTTGCGATCAGATGACACTATTGAGCGGATCCTGACAGCGGACGCCTGAGCGCGGACCCTGTCAGCACAGGGTAACAGCGCATGACAACGGCTATGGTCTTTGAAAAAACAGTCCCGGGCCAGTTTACCCTCGACGGTTACAAAAAACATTTCAGTGACTTTCTCGACTGGCTGAAAGTCGCTTCTGCCAGCCAAAGCGTGGCGACGCTGGTGCGGGCCAGAGCCCGTTTTATTGACGAGGTGCTGCAGCAGCTGTGGCGCCATTATCAGTTGCACCAGCATAAAAGCCTGACATTAATCGCAGTCGGCGGCTATGGCCGTGCTGAGCTGCATCCTTATTCTGATATCGATTTACTGATCCTGACTGAATCGCGTTTAAGTCGTGAACAACAGGACCAGATCGGCCAGTTTGTCACCGTATTGTGGGATCTGCGCCTTGAAGTCGGCCACAGCGTAAGGACCATCAAAGAAACGCTGACATTGGGCCGCGACGACATCACCATCGCCACCAATCTGATGGAGATGCGTTTTCTCTGCGGTAATCAGCCTTTATTCGAGCAGCTGTCGCATGAAGTCAGCAAAGACAACTTCTGGCCGAGCAAAGATTTCTTTCAGGCCAAACGCCATGAACAGCAAGGCCGTCATGCGCAGTATCACGGGACTGCGTACAACCTCGAACCGAATTTAAAAGCCAATCCAGGCGGCCTGCGCGATATTCAGACCGTCGGCTGGGTGGCAAAAAAACACTTCCGCACCCGCACCATGCGCGAGTTAGTTGCGCACCATTATCTGACTGAAGATGAGTATCAGGAGCTGATGGAGTGTGAGGCCTATTTGTGGCAAATGCGTTTTGCGCTGCACCTGGAAGCCGGCCGCAATGAAAACCGCATTTTGTTCGATTATCAGCCGGCCATTGCCCGTTGGCTCGGTTTTGGTGACGACGGCAAAGCCTCAGTCGAACGGATGATGAAACGCTTTTTCCGTACCGTACAGCGGGTCAGTGAACTGAACGAAATGCTGTTGCAGCACTTTGAAGGCAACATCCTGAAAAGTCACAGTAAGTTCAAGGTACAAAAACTCGATGATGTGTTTGAACAACATGGTCATTTAATTTTTGCTTCTGACAAAGCCGTATTCGCCCGACGGGAAAATATTCTGAGGTTGTTCTGGCACATTGCCGAACAGCCACAAATTCAGGGCATTCATTCAGAAACATTGCGCCTGTTGCGGCAAGTGCGGCGCCGTCTGATGGGCGATCTGCAGGACTATCAGGGCTGCCGCGATTTATTTATGGCGATCATCCGCCATCCGCAAGGTATGGACCGCGCTATTACGCTGATGCACCGCCACGGTATCCTTGCAGCCTATTTACCAGCCTGGCGCAATATTGTTGGTCAGATGCAGTTTGACCTGTTCCATGCTTACACCGTTGATGAACATACCCACCGCTTATTGAAAAACCTGCACCGTTATACTGAACCGGAGTTTGCTAACGAATTCCCGCTGTGCACCGATATTGTCAAACGGCTGGAAAAACCGGAATTGTTGTACTTAGCCGGGATCTTCCACGATATCGCCAAAGGCCGTGGTGGTGACCATTCAGAACTCGGCGCTATCGATGCCCGCGAGTTTGGCAAAATGCATAAACTCAGTGAATTTGATACCAAATTAATCGTCTGGCTGGTGGAACAGCACTTGCTGATGTCGGTGACGGCACAGCGGCGCGACATTCATGATCCAGCCGTGATCGCCGAATTTGCCGACAAAGTTCGTGACGAAACCCGGCTGAATTATCTGTATTGCCTGACACTGGCTGATATTCGGGCCACCAACGACAACCTGTGGAATGACTGGAAAGGCTCGTTACTGCGTGAGCTTTATCTCGGCACTCAAAAGGCTTTCCGCCGCGGTCTGGAAAAGCCGATGGACCTGCGTGATCAGATCCGTGAGCACCAGACTGAAGCGCTGCGTTTGTTAGCAGAGACCGGTATTACTGAAGATAAAGTGTTGCCGCTGTGGGCAAAATTCAAAGCCGATTATTTCGCCCGTTACAATCCGAAACTGATTGCCTGGCACAGTGAAAACTTACTGGCACACACAGATTTCAGCAAGCCGATGGTGCTGGTCAGCCCAACCGCGATGCGCGGCGGCACGCAGATCTTTGTTTATACTGCGGACCAACCCAAACTATTTGCCCGGATGGTCGCGGCACTCGACAGCAAAAAAGTCAGTATTTTTGATGCCCAAATCATGACCAACAAAGATGGTTATGCCATGGATACATTTGTCGTGCTGGAGCAAAACGGCAATGCGGTCACGTCCACCTCCAGGATCCAGAGTATTAAAAAGGCATTGGAACAGGCGATCGGTCAACCCGAGTTGCTACTGAACGCCAAAGTGCGCGTGAACAAACAGCTCAAAGCCTTCCATGTGCCGCCCAAAGTGGTGTTTTTACCGGGTAAAAATAAACACCGCACCATGCTGGAACTGGCAGCTTTGGATATGCCGGGCTTGCTTGCCACTATTGGCCAGGTGTTTGCGCAGTGCGAGATTAATATCCATGCCGCCAAAATCACCACTATTGGCGAGCGTGCCGAAGACTTTTTTATGATTTCAACCCGCGAGGACCAGGCGTTATCGGCTGACGAGCAGGCGATTTTGCGCCGGGTGCTGGTGGAACAACTCACAGATGTTACAGAAGGCTGAAGAACCACCATGTCTGATTTAAAAAGCATTATCGAACAAGCATTTGAAGACCGCTTGTCGATCACTCCATCCACCGTCAGTGACGAAGTCCGTCAGGCAGTAAACAACGCTATCGCCCTGCTCGACTCCGGCCAGGCCCGTGTTGCGGAAAAAATTGCCGGCGAATGGGTGACGCATCAGTGGCTGAAAAAAGCGGTGCTGTTGTCGTTTCGCATCAACGACAATCAGGTGATGGATGGTGCTGAAAACCGTTTTTTTGACAAAGTGCCAATGAAATATGCCAGCTACAGCCATGAACAGTTTGTCACTGAAGGCGTGCGTGTGGTACCACCTGCCGCAGTGCGTAAAGGTAGTTATATCGCCAAAAACGTCGTGTTGATGCCGTCTTATGTCAACATCGGCGCTTATGTTGGTGAAGGCACTATGGTTGACACCTGGGCCACGGTCGGCTCTTGCGCCCAAATTGGTAAAAACGTGCATTTATCCGGCGGCGTTGGCATTGGTGGCGTGTTAGAGCCGCTGCAAGCCAACCCAACCATCATCGAAGATAACTGCTTTATCGGTGCCCGCTCTGAAGTCGTTGAAGGCGTGATTGTCGAGGAAGGTGCGGTATTATCGATGGGTGTTTATATCAGCCAGTCGACCCGGATCTTTGACCGCGAAACCGGCGAAATCACCTACGGCCGCGTACCAGCCGGCGCTGTAGTTGTGCCAGGTTCTATTCCGTCAAAAGACGGCACGCATAGCCTGTATGCCGCGATCATCGTGAAAAAGGTTGATGCGCAAACCCGTGCCAAAGTCGGGATTAATGCGTTATTGCGTAGTATTGATTAATAAGGTCAATCGACAGAGCCCTGCAGATGCGGGGCTTTTTTTTGCCCGTAACAAGCGGCGGCTCCACATCATCAAGTCAGCACTAATCTCGCCTGCCAGGTAGCTGCATCATCCTTCCCTCCAGATAAAAAAAGCCCGCTGAGGGAGGGACAGCGGGCTTTGACAATCACTTGTTGTAGGGTAACGCAAACAGAGTGCGATCTATACAAACGCACTCTGTTTTAACTCATCAGAAGTCCAGAGACACGCCAAGCCGGATTTGACGTGGAGTCTGGAACGAGTTCGCCATGCCGTAGAATTGGTTCTGAGTACCGGAGACGGTCTCACCCAGTTCGTTAACTGACTGAACCTGCTGAGTATCCAGCACGTTGAACATGTCTAAGCTGACACGACCTGCCAACTGGTTATAAGTAAATGCATAAGATACTGATGCATCTAAGTTAAACAGCCAAGGAGTTTCACCTTTAGAACCACGTGGGTTAAAGATGTAAGTTTTGGTCGTTGAGTTATAGACGTAGTACGTATCACCGTAACCTGGTTGTGGAATTGGGCTATTCACTGGGAAGCTCAGACCACGCATAGAGACCGGACGACCTGAAACCAGTGAAGAGTTCAGACCTACACTCCAGTTATCAGTCAGTGAGTATGAACCGTACAGTTTGAACGCATGGCGACGGTCATTTGGCAGGTTGCCGTTTGAACCTTCAGCACTGGCTTTGAAGTCGAGGAATGAAGATACGCCGGTATCTGTCTGATAGTTATCAGAGTTCACGCCACCTTCGTTGTTACCATAGCTGTGTGACCAAACATATTGCGCTGTCCAAGACAGATTTTCTGAACGGTGCGACAGTTCGAATTGAACAGCGGCATAATCACGTTTGCCTTCTGGTAAACCCAATTCCTCAGCTGAATAGTATTTCACTGAGCCCGGATCGACCTTACCGTCGCCGTTTTCATCTTTACCGAAGGTGTGACCTTTACCCGGGTTAAACAGTGTACAAATGTTACCATCGCCTGTCGGGTCAATTTCACGGTCACAGTAGTCATCACCCATGTTGTCAGTAGTACGGTAAGTACCACGCACCATTGCGGTATATTCTTCGTTCAGTTCACGTTGGTAACCCAGGATGTATTCAGTGACAGACTGTGCTGAATACTCAGGTGCTGCTGACAGAATTGGATCCGGAATCGCACCGGTGCCGTTGATGTGCGTATCTAACAGGGTCAGGCCAGTTGGCGTGTTGTTGGCTGAATTGACACCAGTGAAACGGTAGTATTCAGTCACATCGCGGATACCAGAAGCAGTACGGTAGTTAGTATTCACCGGAATTGGGAAGAAGTACTTGCCATAGTTCGCGAATACTTTAGAACTGCCATCGCCGTTTGGATCGTAAGTCAGGCCCAGGCGTGGTGCAATCTGGTCATCCAGTTTCACGAAGGTGACACCGGTTTTACCTTTGTTTTCAGCAACGTCCGAACGCACACCAATAGTGGCAAACCACTGTTCGTTGATAGTCCATTGATCTTCTACGTAAATTGCATAGTTTTCAGTAGAGAATGCACCACCACCGGCAAACACACGTTTTGACACATAGTCATGTGCAGCCCCTGTGTTGTTTTTGTAGTCAGTACCACCGATGGTCGCGCCAGCGGCAATAGTGTTATAGGCGTAAGTACCGTCGCCTGCCGGAGCAGTGATGTGGTTCGCTTTAATTTCTTCGCCGTCATAACCGAAACGTAATAAATGGCCATCCATAAAGGCCCATTCGAAGTCAACCCGGCGGATTTCACGTTCGATTTCATTACTGTCGATACCAGTACCCGAGCCACAGGACAGCAGTGGGCTGGCTTGGTTTGGACGCGAGTCAGTGACTGAAGGACATTCAGTGTTGCCCGGGATCACGCTCGATTCAGTTTTGTAAGTACCAACCATGGCAGAAACGTTGAAAGTCTCGCTGAAAGTACCGC
>JAIXSW010000410.1 GCA_027484495.1 Gammaproteobacteria bacterium | reverse complement strand
CAATTTCATCCGAATCAGCCAGCTGCTGGCTGCGTAGCATCACCCGTTGCTCCAGCTGCAGATTCAGTTGTTCCAGTTGGCTTTGTGCACTGAGAAACCTATCGGCATTTAGGGCGCGGCCGACCTGATCAGCCAGTGCAGCAGCAAAACGGACTTCACTATCCTGCCAGTAGCGCGGTTGTCCGGTCTGCTCGCAACAAATAATGCCGATCATTTTGCCAAGATGGCGGACCGGTAAATCCAGCATGGAAAAAATCTGATGTGAGCGCAGATAAGGTTCCAGAAACTCGGCGGTGTTGGCGTCATGACGGGCATCATGCGCCACAATCGCACGCTCACGACGCAGCGCCTGAAAATAGGCCGGAAACTGGCTGGCGGTTAACCGCAAAGGCTCGGTCGCCAGCGCATGACCATCCAGTAACATTTGGCAGACCATGCTGTAATCATCCTGATCATACAGCCACAAACTGACGCGCTGCACCTGCAAGCCGTGTTGTACGCTTTGCAGAATCAACTGACTGGCTTGGTCCCAGGCGCCAAGATCAATCAGCGGCGATGCAGATACATCCAGTAAAATTTGTTCCAGTGGATCCACAACCCGCCCCCGCTACCTGTTTGCTGAAAAACTAACCTAACGAAAAGTGGCACCGTTGTAAATTGATCTGCCGGGCTGAAACATTGATCCAGCGCAGAAAATCCCGCGTAGTCATTTTACCGATGCTGCTTTTGCGATGAAATTCCCCAAATGTTATACAAATCAATGAATTCCTACTGATGCCGGCGTTAATTCTGCTGACAGCTGACCAACTGAGCCCCGCGCTGAGTTCACTGCGCACGCTACAACCCGGCGACCAGATCGTCATGGCGGAAGTCAAGGCCGAAGCCCATTACGCGCCACACCATCAGCTCAAACTGGTGCTGTTGTTCAGTGCCATGCGGCACTTTGCCGTCACGCTGCAGGCGCAGGGTTATCCGGTGCATTATTTCGACTACGAACAGCAAGTGCCCTCCCTGCTGGCCGCAGTCCGCCAGGTGCTGGCGCAACAGAGCGGTATCGACAGCGTCCGCCTGACTGAATTGGCCGAACACCGGCTGGCGACTGAGATACAGACCTGGCAGCAACAACTTGGTCTGCCGGTGGAAATTGTCGAAGACGACCGGTTTATCTGCAGCCACGCCATGTTCCGGCGCTGGGCCGACGGCCGGCAGAGTTTTCGGATGGAATACTTTTACCGGGAGATGCGCCGTTACACCGGCCTGTTGATGGATGGAACTGGTCCGGTCGGCGGGCAATGGAATTTTGATGCAGAGAACCGGCTGCCCTGCCCGCCCGATTTAGCGTTGCCACAAGCGCCAGAATTTGCGCCGGATGCGATCACCCTTGATGTGATCCGCATGGTGCAGCGCCATTTCGCCGGTCATATGGGTCAGGCGGAGCGCTTTTGTTTCGCTGTCACTGGCAAGGACGCCAGAGCAGCTTTTTTACATTTTGTGCAGCATCGCTTACCGCTGTTTGGTAAATATCAGGATGCGATGCGCCAGGACGAAGCGTTTTTGTTCCATAGTCTGGCCGGCATGTATCTGAACTGCGGCCTGCTTGACGCGCGCTGGGTTTGCCTGCAGGTCGAACAGGCATGGAAAGCCGGCGCGGTGCCGCTGGCCGCCGCCGAGGGCTTTATCCGCCAAATCATTGGCTGGCGGGAATATGTGCGGGGTTTGTACTGGCTGAACATGCCGCAGTATCGCGAGTTAAATTTTTTCGATGCGCATCGGCCCTTGCCAGGCTGGTATTGGCATGCCGGCACCAAGATGAACTGCATGGCTCAGGCGGTCCGTCATACTATCGATCATGCCTATTCGCACCATATCCAGCGCCTGATGCTGACCGGCAACTTCGCGCTGCTGGCCGGGTTATCCGTGGACGACGTGACACAATGGTATCTGGCAGTGTATGCCGATGCGTATGAGTGGGTCGAACTGCCGAACACGCTCGGCATGGCGCTGTTTGCTGACGGTGGCGTGCTGGCGTCAAAACCTTATGTCGCCAGTGGCAATTACATCGCCAAGATGAGCAACTACTGCCAACACTGTCACTACGATGTGAAACAAAGCACCGGCCCGACGGCCTGTCCATTTAATGCGTTGTATTGGGATTTTATCGTCCGCAACAGCGACAAACTCGGCGGCAATGCCCGCATGCAACTAACTTATCAGCAATGGCGCCGTAAAAGCCCTGAAGTGCAGCAAGCACTGCGCGATAAGGCTGCCGACCTTTTGATCCATCTGGAGCAACTATGACCCGTTGGCTGTTGTTATGTAATGACCTGCTGCGCCTTGATGACAACGCGCTGCTGAGCCTGCCGGCAGCACGGGATGTTGCGCTGCTGGTGTGTATCTTGCCAACGGCCGAATTTCGTAGCCAGCGCGCGAGTTCCCGTCGCTTGCAACAGCAGCTTGGCCTGCTATTGCAATTTCAACAGCGCCTGGCCAATTTGGGGATCCCGCTGTTATTGCGCCAGGGTAAACCCGCTAAAGTGCTGCGCCAGCTCTGTGCGCAGTATCAAATCAACCGGATCGCCGCGGCTGAACCAACCGCCATTGACGAATATCGCTGGGGTACAGATCTGCCGATGCAGTATCTGGATTTGAATTCACTGCTGGCCGACGATTTAAGACCGGACCTTGCCACGTTACCGCGCAGCTTTACCGCTTTTCGTCAACAACGGGAACCGCTGCTGAACGTCAGCCCGCCCCATCAGCAAGCAGTGGCGGTGTCGCAGTTAAACGGCATTCTGAATGTCGCCACGGCCATCGCTTTATCAGACCTGCCTGCCATGGCTACTGTGGCACCAGCAACAATGGCACCGGCGCTGGCCGCTCAGCTGAACCCAGGGATCATGGACTGGCAGGCACAGACTGAAACTGCGGCATTGCCGCGGTTTGAACAGTATCTGCAGCAACATTTATCGCATTACAAGCTCAGCCGGAATGCGCTGATCGGCGCCGATTTTGCCAGTTTCCTGTCGATCCCGCTGAGCAAGGGCACGTTGTCGGTGCGTCTGGCATGGCAGTTGATCGTGCAATACGAGTATAAGTTTGGTCAGACTGAATCCAGTTACTGGTTGCGGTTTGAACTGCTGTGGCGCGAATATTTCCGCCATCTGCAACGCAAACATCCACTGGCATGTTTTCGCCATCAGGGACTGGGCTTACATCTGGTCCCGGGCCAACCCGGCGTGGCAGGAGAAGGTTTCGAGCGTTGGTGTCGGGGTGAAACCGGACTGCCGTTTATTGATGCCAATATGCGGCTGCTGGCACAAACCGGTTGGATGTCTAACCGTGGCCGGCAGAACGTCGCCAGTTACCTGATGTTTCAGCTCGGCTGTGACTGGCGCCTCGGCGCCGCCTGGTTTGAACAACAGCTGCTGGATTACGACGTAGCCAGTAACTGGGGCAACTGGGCCTATATTGCCGGCGCATTGTATTCAGCGCCGCGCAGTTTTAATGCGCTGAAACAGGCGCTGGAATATGATCAGGCCGCAGCCTTTACCAGCTTGCTGCTCGGCAAAGCAGACGACGGTCAACATCGTCATCAGCCCTATGACCAACCGGGCTGGCCGGCACCGCAAGCCTGGACCTGGCAACAGTATTTACAACAGCTGCAGCAACTGCCGGAACACTGAGTCATGCTGACGCTGGTCTGGTTTAAACGTGATCTGCGGATCGACGATCACGAGCCGCTGGTGCGTGCGCTGCAACAGGGGGCAGTTTTACCGCTGTATATTATTGAACCGGATTATTGGCAGCAGCCAGACACCTCGGTACGCCAATGGCAATTTGTGCACGATGCCGTCTATGGCTTACATCAGCAGCTCAGCCAATTGGGCCAACCTTTACTGGTGCGACGCGGGCCTGCAACGCGGGTCCTGCGCGAGCTGTGCCGGGAATTTCCACTGCAGCAAGTCGTCAGCCATCAGGAAACCGGCAATCTGTGGACTTATCAACGTGACGAAGCGGTTGGCAAACTGCTGCGGGAACTCGGTTTGCCGTGGCAGCAATATCGTCAGCATGCGGTCAAACGACGTCTGCAGCATCGGGATCAGTGGTTCGAACAAGCCGATGCTTTTTTACGGAGTCCCTGTGTCGCCGCTCCGGCTGCATTGCCCTTTCTGACCGCAGCGCCTTGGTGCGAATCGTTGTGGCAAGTGCCGCAACGCCGCGAATTGCCTCAGGTGGTGCAGCTACAGCAAGCACAGGCATTGCAACCGACATTGGATTCTTTCTGGCAGTTTCGCAGTCAACACTATCAGCGCGATATCTCGATTGCGGCACGGGCCGGCCAGAGTTGTTCCAGACTCAGTCCATATCTGAGCGCCGGTCAGCTCAGTCTGCGCCAGCTGCAGCAACACACGTACCTGCAGATGAAACAACAAACCGATCCGCGACAGCAGCAGGCCCTGGCGGCTTTTTTTAGCCGGCTGCGCTGGCATTGCCATTTTATCCAGAAGCTGGAAGATGAACCGCGTATTGAGTTTTCACCAATGCAGCCGCTGTATCAGGGCATGCGGGACCAGTTTGAACCGGCGTTGTTTCAGGCCTGGCAACGCGGTGAAACCGGTTATCCACTGATCGATGCGGCGATGCGTTGCTTAGTCGCCACCGGCTGGCTGCATTTTCGCGCCCGCGCAATGTTGGTGTCTTTTGCCAGCTACCAGCTGTGGCTGGACTGGCGCCCGGTGGCCTTGCATCTGGCCCGTTGTTTTACCGACTACGAACCTGGCATCCACTATCCGCAGATCCAAATGCAGTCCGGTACCACATCGATCAATCCGAACCGGATGTATAACCCGCTGAAACAAAGCCTGATGAAAGATCCGCACGGTCATTTTATCCGGCAGTGGTGTCCGGAACTGGCGAGACTGCCGAATGACTGGCTGCACCAACCCTGGTTATTGCCTGCCACGTTACAACGCCAATTTCAGTGGGTGCCCGGGCGGGACTATCCGCTGCCCATCGTCGATTTAGTTCAGGCAACCCGACTGGCGCGCAGCCGGCTGACCCAGTGGCACAGCCAATATGACAAGCAAATCTGGCAACAGGGCCGCGAAGATGTACGGGAACGCCACGCCAGCCGCAAACGGCCGCAGCCGCGACGCCCGGTCAAGACCGCAGCGGCACCTCAGTTATCACTGGATTTCTGAGCGGCGGCCAGTTCCGTCAGTGGCAGTGCATCAGCCCAGCGCCGGCTTTGTTCAATTAATTCAAGCGCAGCGCGGAAATAACCGGGATCAATCCGTTGCCAGTCGTCTTGCGGGGTATGGTATTGCGGATGCACGTCGACACCAAAATACAAATATGGCATCCCGGCTTTGCGAAACACCGCATGATCGCTGGCGTTAGCCCAATCAACGGCAGCACTGCTGTGACGGCCGAGCCGTAACTGACGGCCGTCATGCGCCAGTGTCAGTTTTAGCGGTGTTTTTGCTGCGGCAGCGAACGCACTCAGCTGTGGAAATTGTTTTTTACCGGCCAGATACAAACGCTGATTCATTTCACCGCGGCTGATCATATCCAGATTGATATTCAACAGTAGTTGTTCGCGCGGTACCGGCGGCGCCGCCAGAAACGCTTTTGCCCCGTCCAGCCCCATCTCTTCGGCATCTGTCGCCAAAAACCAATACGAATAGGCCGGACACTTGGTCAGTGTCTGCGCAGCCAGATACAACAGGCCGGCCACGCCAGACGCATTATCATCAGCGCCATTAAAAATTTTTTTACCGCGGGGTTTCAGATGATCGTAATGCGCCGTAACGACGATATAGCGGTCAGGATGCACACAGCCACGCCGCAGTCCCAGCACGTTGACGCCCTGGCGTTGACTGAAGCCCTCTTTAAAGGCAAAGGGTTGAAAGTAGCTGTCGCCAGCGGTCAGCAGTTGTAACTCAGTAAAACGCGCCTGCAGATACAAGCGCGCCGCCTGATTACCGGCAGTCCCGGTGGCACGGCCCGCCATGTCGTCCGCTGACAACTGCTGCAAATCCTGCCAGGCCCGCAGCCAGTGAGCGTCGCGCTGCGTGGTGTTGTCGCCTGCCACCGCGAGCGGCACGACCACGTAGGGTACGACAAGGCAGAGCGACAGCAGCAAGCCAGGGCGCCGAGCCAGCCGTTTAATCAGCTTGCGCCACAGCATTG
>JAIXSW010000302.1 GCA_027484495.1 Gammaproteobacteria bacterium | reverse complement strand
TTTGCTGAGCAGCAGCAACTAAAGGCTGAAGACGTGGCGGAACTGAAACGGCTCATCGCGAAATGGGAACAGGAGCAGAAATAATAACAGCCGCTGAATGGTCGCTGCTCACAAACCAAGACGGGGACAAAAAAATGATGGAACAACGCCTGTGATTCTTAGGTGCCGGCACTGGCGTTTGATGTTGCAGCGTTCCAGGCTCTGGAGCAGAGGAGATACAGCCCTTCCGCTCACGGTTTAAAACAGACCAAGGCGCAGCTTGATTTTGGGTTAGACCCGGCTCCTGCAGATATCGAGCGGGTGGAGGTTACACCGCAGCATTAAAACCGGTGCTTATCAGTCAAAACAGCAAAGGGGCCATGGGGTCTTTTGCTGTTTTGACTCGATCCAACAGCTGATCAAGGCATGGGCAGAAAAAGCGCGGAAAAACCACGCCGTTGCGCTACAGAAAAGCCGCACAAATCGGTATACTTTCCGGTCTTTATTGCCGAAATAGCTGAGCAGGTGCGCTTTCTATGCACAAATACGATATTAAAACCTTTCAGGGCCTGATCCTGGCATTACAGGATTATTGGGCTCGTCAGGGCTGCGTCATTGTGCAGCCGCTGGATATGGAAGTGGGTGCTGGTACTTTCCACCCGATGACTTTCTTACGTTCGCTGGGCCCGGAGCCAAGCAACGTCGCTTATGTGCAGCCATGCCGTCGCCCGACTGATGGTCGTTACGGCGAAAACCCAAACCGGTTGCAACACTATTATCAATTTCAGGTCATTCTGAAGCCGTCACCAGCCGACATTCAGGAGCTGTATTTAGGCTCGCTGCGTGAACTGGGTATCGACACGCTGGTGCATGACATCCGCTTTGTTGAAGACAACTGGGAATCACCAACGTTAGGCGCCTGGGGCTTAGGCTGGGAGATCTGGTTAAACGGCATGGAAGTAACGCAGTTCACGTACTTCCAGCAAGTCGGTGGCCTCGAGTGCCGCCCGGTTACCGGCGAAATCACTTATGGTTTAGAGCGCCTGGCGATGTACATTCAGGGCGTTGACAGCATTTTTGATCTGGTTTGGACCGACGGTCCGATGGGGCGTATCACTTACGGTGACGTGTTCCACCAGAACGAAGTGGAACAATCGACTTACAACTTCGAATACGCCGATGTGCCAGCGCTGTTTGCTGCTTTTGATCAGTATGAAGCGGAAAGCCATAAGCTGATTGAGCTGGGTCTGCCGCTGCCGGCCTATGAAAAAGTAATGAAAGCCTCACACGCCTTTAACTTGCTGGATGCCCGTCACGCCATTTCGGTGACTGAGCGCCAGCGTTATATTCTGCGTGTCCGGACTCTGGCCAAGGCCTGTGCGGAAGCTTATTACGCGGCACGTGAGAAGCTCGGCTTCCCGTTATGCCGTAACACCAAGCAGGAGGCCTGATCGTGGCACAAGATTTTTTTGTCGAGATTGGCACTGAAGAGCTGCCACCGAAGTCGTTAAAAACTTTAGCAACGGCGTTGCAGCAAAATATCCTGGATGAACTGACCAAACTGGGTCTGGGTTTTGCTGACAGCCAATGGTATGCCGCGCCACGTCGTTTGGCCGTACGGGTCAATGCTTTGGCTGCGCAGCAAGCCGATAAAATCGTCGAAAAACGCGGCCCGGCGCTGGCGGGTGCCTTTGATGCCAATGGCGAACCAACTAAAGCGGCACAAGCCTGGGCTGCTTCCAATGGCATCACAGTGGCAGAAGCAGAGCGTCTGGAAACAGACAAAGGCGCCTGGCTTATTCACAAAGCCAAAGTGACGGGTGTCGCGACTGTTGCACTGCTGGAACAAGTGGTAGCCACTGCGCTGGCTAAACTGCCGATCGCCAAGCCGATGCGCTGGGGCGCCAATGACGCTGAGTTTATCCGTCCGGTCCACACCATCATCATGCTGTACGGCAACGATGTGGTACCAGCGACTATTCTTGGTAAAGCGGCTGGCCGTGTCACCCATGGCCACCGTTTCCATGCGCCGGCCAAAGTCGAAATTGCCAATGCGGATGCTTACTTAAGCACGCTGGAGCAGGCTTTTGTCGTGGCCGATTACGACAAGCGCAAAACCTTTATTAAAGCCGAAGTGGAAAAGACCGCCGCCAGCTTAAACGGCGTGGCGCAAATGGACGACGCTTTGCTGGAAGAAGTGGCGTCGCTGGTCGAATGGCCGGTGGTGCTGGTGGGTTCTTTTGAAGAACGCTTCCTCGAAGTACCGCCAGAGCCGTTGATGTCGACAATGAAAGACAATCAGAAGTACTTCCCGCTGAAAGATACAGCCGGCAAGCTTTTGAATAAATTCATTTTTGTCGCCAACATTGCCAGCAAAGACCCGCAACAAATCATTTCGGGTAACGAAAAAGTGGTGCGGCCACGTCTGACCGACGCGCAGTTCTTTTTTGGTGTCGATAAAAAGACCAAACTGGCAGACCGGCTGGACAGCCTTGGCACTGTGTTGTTCCAGCAAAAGCTGGGGACGCTGCTGGAGAAATCACAGCGTATCAGCGAACTGGCAGGGTACATCGCTGGCAAAATCGGTGCTGATGTCGAACACGCTAAACGGGCTGGTTTACTGTCGAAAACCGACCTGATGAGCAACATGGTCGGTGAATTCCCGGAAACGCAGGGCATTATGGGCATGCACTATGCGCGTATCGACGGTGAAGCCGAAGCGGTCGCGCTGGCACTGAACGAGCAATATATGCCGCGTTTTGCCGGTGATGCATTGCCAGGCCAGTTAGTCAGCTGTGCGGTGGCGATTGCGGACAAGCTTGACTCGTTAGTTGGTATCTTTGGGATCGGTCAGGCGCCAAAGGGTGACAAAGACCCATTTGCGCTGCGTCGTGCCGCCATTGGTGCGCTGCGCATCATGGTAGAGAAACAGCTGCCACTGGATTTGCTCGATGTGATTGGTTTTGCCCAAACGACGTTTGGCGACAAGCTTTCCAATGCCCAGGTCGCAGATGAAGTGCTGGACTTCATGTTAGGCCGGTTCCGCGCCTGGTATGAAGGCGAAGGCTATGGCATCGACGTGATCCAGGCAGTGTTAGCACGCCGGCCAACCAACCCGGCTGACTTTGACCGCCGCGTCAAAGCCGTCGCAGAGTTCCGCAAGCTGGACGCTGCGCTGGCTCTGGCCGCCGCAAACAAACGCGTAGCGAACATTCTGGCCAAAGTGAGCGAAGACATTCCGGCCACTGTGGATGCAGCGTTATTAAGCGAAGCTGCGGAAAAAGCCCTGTACAGCGCCATTGTGGCTGAGCAGGCTTATCAGCAAAGTCTGAACAGCTACAGCGAAGGTCTGGCTCATCTGGCGCAGCTGCGCGACGTCGTCGATCAGTTCTTTGACCAGGTGATGGTAAACGCCGAGGACGCCAAAGTTCGGGTAAACCGCCAAGCACTGTTAGTGCAGCTCCGAGCGCTGTTCCTGCAGGTGGCAGATATAGCCGTGTTGCAATAACAAGCTTCTGATTGGAAAAATCCCCGCACTGCGGGGATTTTTTTTAGCCGCTATGCTGGTAGTTCAATCGCAGCAAAGCGCCGGCTGGTCGCATAAACTTTGTACAAGGCTTGCTGCTGTTACCGGGACACTTTAGTTTCATCTTTTCTCAGCAAAACAGAGCCAAGTTTGATGCGCCGGATCCTCCCTGCTTTATGCCTGTTCACGGGCCAATTGTTCACCGGACTGGCGCTTGCCAGTGATAGCACACCCGCTTTGCCTTATTTCCCGGGCAGTCAATACAGCACGGCGGTGCCGACGGTGGAACAGGCGCTGGGTTATGCACTGGGTAGCCGGATCACCGAACCTGCTGCGGTGCTGGACTATTTTCGTCAGCTGCAGCAGGCCGCGCCGGACCGGCTGAAGCTGGTGCAATATGGCAAAAGTGCTCAGGGCCGGCCGCTGTTTTATGTGGTGATTGGCAAGCCGGCGCATCTGAGTGCCTTAGATCAAATCGAAGCCGATATGCGGCGTCTGGCTGACCCTCGGACGCTGACCAATCAGTCTGCCGAACAGCTGTTGCAAAACCTGCCATCCAGCGTTTGGGTCTCCAGTACTTTACATGGCAATGAAATCAGTCCGGTCGATGCGGCCATGGCGCTGGCGTATTTCCTGCTCGCCGAACAAAGTGGTAAAGCGGCACAGATCCTCGACAACACCCTGGTGTATATCGAACCGCTGCAAAATCCGGATGGCCATCATCGATTTGTCAGCCGTTATTACGCCACTGCCGGTCTGCAGCATTCAGCTGACCGTTTTTCGGCCGAGCATAACGAACCCTGGCCAAATGGCCGCACCAATCACTATCTGTTTGATATGAACCGGGATTGGATCGCACTGACTCAGCCGGAAATTCAACAGCGGGTGAAACGTTTGCAGCAGATGTTCCCGTTGGTCTATGTGGATTCGCACGAGATGGGCGGTGATCAGAGTTATTATTTCAGCCCGGAAGCAGAGCCGTACAATCCGTTTATTCTTCCGTCACAACGCGACACGCTGCAGTGGTTTGGTCAGAACAATGCGAAAAAGTTTGATGAGCTTGGCTACGACTATTTTACCCGCGAAATCTTTGATGCGTTTTTTCCGGGTTACGGTGCCAGCTGGCCGCTCTATCACGGCAGCATTGCGATGACCTATGAGATGGGATCGGCGCGCGGTCATGCCTATCGCAAACAAGATGGTTCTGTTGTCACTTTTGCCGATGGGGTGCAGCGTAACTTTATTGCTTATACCGCAACCCTTGAAACCGCCGCCGCAAAACGCAAAGAGCTGTTGCAGCGTTTTTATCAGTACCGGCAGCAGGCGCTGAAACAGGGCGATAAAGACGGCATCGGTAGTTATATTTTTCCGGCCACTCGCGATAAAGCCGGTCATCAGAAACTGATGGGCGTGTTAACGCAGCACGGCATCCGCGTGGAGCAGGCGCAGGGCGATTTCCGCGCTTGTGGCCAGTCCTATCAGGCCGGTGCTTATCTGGTGAATACCGCACAGCCGACATATCAGCTGATCCGCGCCGTGCTGGATGACTCTGTGCCGATGGATGCGAAATTTATCAAACAGCAGGAAGAGCGCCGCGCCAACAATCTGCCGGATCAGATTTACGATGTGACGGCCTGGTCGTTACCACAAATGTATAACCTGACAGTGAACCGCTGCAGCAATGCCGTGGATGTCAGCGCTGCTGCAGTTGGGCCTGAAACTATCATTCCGGGGCAGGTCAGTCAGACTGATGCTACCTATGGTTATCTGGTGCCCTGGGGCGATATGGCCGCCGCGCGGTTGATGAGTGCAGCCTTACAGCAGGGATTCAAAGTTAAAAGCGCGGATGTGGCTTTTACCCATCAGAACGGCAAACAATATCCGGCCGGCACCTTGATCCTTAGCAAAGCGGAGAATCCGGGTCTGGCCGAAAAGATTGGCGAGCTGGCCGGTCGCTCCGGCGCGCAGGTGGAAGGGATCAGCAGTAGTTGGGTGCTGGACGGGCCAAACTTTGGCTCCGGACAGGTGAAACTGATCCCCAAAGTGAACATCGCGATGGCCTGGGACGAACCGACGGACCCGCTTAGTGCCGGCAGTGCCCGCTTTGTGCTGGAACGTTTTATCGGCTATCCGGTCACGGCATTGCGGCCAGCGCAGATGCTGCAATCAGCGTTGCAAGGTTACGACGTGCTGATCCTGCCTTCGTCACGTGCCGGTTATCAGAGCGCATTGGGTGAACGCGGCCAGCAATTGTTGCGGCAGTTTGTGCAGCGTGGTGGCGTACTGATCGCGCTGGGTAATGCCAATGAATGGTTGTTACAAGGCAAAGAGCCGTTGTTGGCCAGTAAACAGGAATTTAAGACCAGCGAGCGGAAAAAACCGCAGGACGAGGCGCAGGTGCCAGGCACTGTACTGAAAGCAGAATCGGATTATCAGAAGTTACTGGAGCCATGGCAGGCTGATCCGGACTGGGTGCCGGGCTTTTTGGCCAACGCCCGCGTGGACCAAAACCACTGGCTGACAGCTGCAGTGCCGCCACAGGTAAAATCCATTTATGTCGGCAATCAGATTTATACACCACTGTCGATTGATCAGGGGCGCAACGTCGTGACTTTTGACAGTGCCGACAAAGTGTTGGCGGGCGGCTTCGTCTGGGATGAAAACCGACTGCAAATCGCCCAAAAAGCCGTGGTGATGGTGCAGGAACTGGGGCGTGGTCAAATTATCGCCTTTACCCAGGAGCCCAATTTCCGCGCTTATGTCGATGGCATGCACTTGTTGTATATCAATGCGGTATTCCGCGGTGCCGCCAATGCGTCACCGTTGCGTTAAAAAAACAGGGCCAGTCGGTCAGACTGGCCCCGATTTGTGTGCGCATCACGGCGCTGACTGACTGGCGACATACCAGTGCAACGCGTCACGCAGTAACACCGCAGTACCGGCGCCAAATCTGTCGTAATAAGCCTGAAAACGCGCATCGCTGACGTATAGATCGCCGAGCATCACCAGGCGTTGCAGCGGGCATGGTCCATACTGTTGCAGCCACTGATGCTGGCGCACCGCCCACAGCTGTACTTCGGCGGCATCGGCCGGTAAATGCAGACATTGTGCGAAGCCTCGGGCGATCTGCTCGCCTTCTGCCGCAAGTTTTTGCTGTTGTTCACTGCTGAGCTGCGCCATCTTTTGTTCGCTCTGGCGGACCTCTGCTTCGCCCCAGCGCTGTGCTGCTTCTTCGCGCAATGTCGCCTGGCTGAATTGATTAAATAACTGGGATGACGTGGTCATCGCTGAAGACTCCTGCTGTTGGATAGTAAAATCCAGCATGCTTTGCAGCCGTTGCAGATGTGCGATCCGCCCGGCCAGCAGCTGCTGTTGTTGGCGTAAACAGTGGATCAGGTCATAGTCTGGTGTTTGCATGATCTGCTGGATTTGCGCCAGCGGATATTCCAGTTCACGAAACATCAGGATCTGCTGTAATTGCAGTACCTGGTGCTCGTTGTACAGCCGATAGCCACCGCTGCTGCGGCCAGCCGGTTGCAGCAGCCCGATCGCATCATAGTGATGCAGAGTGCGGACGCTGACGCCGGCAAGCGCGGCGAGCTGACTAATGCTGTATGTTGACATAACCGACTCCTGTTTACAGCGGGCAGTCTGCAGCCTGACGTAACGTCAGACGCAAGCAGTTATTGCGGGATTTTTTGCAGAAATTTCAGCGGTTCAACGCTGCTCAGCTTCGCACCAGATTGCGGCCATCGGCCTTCGCCTGGTACATCAGTTGGTCGGCCTGGCGCAGCGCTTCGTCAAAGTCGTCGCTGCCACTGAGCAAGGCCACACCAAAACTGCAGGTGATCACCAGTTCAGGGTGTTGCGGTAAAAATCGTTGCTGGGCGACACTTTGACGGATTTTTTCGGCGACTCGGGTCGCGTCACTCAGCTGAGTGTGCGGTAACAGCAGCAGGAATTCTTCACCCCCATAACGGCAGGCGATATCGGGCTGGCGCAATTTGCTGCGAAACAGCCGGGCGATCTGTTGCAGCACTTTGTCACCTTCGGCATGGCCGAAGCTGTCATTAATATGTTTAAAGTGGTCGAGGTCGACCAGGATCAACGCCATCGGCAGCAGCAACTCGGGTTGTTGCTGCAAATAATGTGGCATGCTCTGATCAAGAAAACGCCGGTTGGCGAGACCGGTCAGCGCATCCGTATTGGCTTGGTTGTCTTTGCTGCGCTGCAACAAATCCATGCTGTGATGGCTACGTTCACGGAAGTGTTCATTGATACCACAGGCCAGGATCAGCGTCAGTAAAGACGCCAGAAACCGGCTGCTTTCGGCAGCGCGGTATTGCGCTTGTCCCAGGTCCGGCCCATACAATAACACTGCCAATACCAGCAATAACGCCAGATTCAGCCAAGTGCCGCGTTTGCGGCCGAGCAATCCATATAAAATCGGTGGAAAAGGAAATACCCAATACAAAGCGGTACTTTCGAAGCCACCATGCACTACCAGCCCTGTGACAAAAGCGGCGACCAGCACCCCTTCAACCAAACAGGCCGTTTCAAGCTGCTGGCTGGCGTGAAACCAGGCGGCATTGAGTAAAAAACTGAATGCACAACCAAACAAAATAAACTGCAGCAGATAATCTTCACTCAACAAGTGACGCAAACCCAGCACCAGCATAATGGCGGAGGTGATGTAGCTGACGAACAGCAATATATAGCGGCGACGATTTTGTTCAACCGACAACGCTTCGGCCAGGCTGGCGCGGGAGATGGGCACTAAGCAGTTTCCTTCCGCTGTGAATGTCCCCAGTATTGAGGAAAGCAGCGGTAAAACACAATGTCAGGCTGTGTTTTTTTTCAGCAAGTAGCGATATGGCAGCGAACTGGTATCGCTGGCGAGTAATTCATGGTCCATAAAGCGGCAAAAAGCCGGAATATCGCGGGTCGTGGCCGGATCATCAGCGATGATCAGCAAGGTTTCACCGGTTTGCATTTTGCGGATAGTCAGCCGGGTCATCATCACAGGTTCAGGACAACGTAAACCCATGGCATCGAGTTGCTGGTCAGCATCGGCAAACAAATCAGCAGCAGGGGACATCAGCAAAACTCCGGTCAAGATTAAAAGGCATTATCGTAACGATGCGTGCGACTGATTTCAAACGGCAACACACTCTATCCAACAACAAAGGCAGCCGGAGCTGCCTTTGGATCCTGCTCAAACGGACGTTTATTCGACGCGTTCAAACACAGTTGCGATACCCTGACCCAGACCAATACACATGGTCGCGAGGCCGTAACGGGCGTCTTTGCTTTCCAGCACGTTAATCAGCGTGGTGGAAATGCGTGAACCTGAGCAACCCAGCGGGTGACCGAGCGCAATGGCGCCGCCATTGAGGTTCACTTTGGTGTCCATTACTTCCAGCAAGCCTAAGTCTTTCATCACCGGCAGTGCTTGTGCAGCAAAAGCTTCGTTCAGCTCAAAAAAGTCGATTTGGCTGATATCGAGACCGGCCGCTTTTAACGCTTTTTTCGACGCCGGCACCGGACCATAACCCATGATCGACGGGTCACAACCGGCCACACCCATGCCGATGACGCGGGCACGGATTTTCAGGCCTAAAGCTTTGGCTTTGTCTTCGCTCATTACCAGCATGGCAGACGCACCATCAGACAGCGCTGACGAGGTACCGGCTGTGACAGTGCCGTTGGCCGGATCAAACACCGGGCGCAGCGCGGCCAGGCTTTCGACTGTGGTTTCCGGCCGGATCACTTCGTCATAATCAAACAGCTTCAGCACGCCGTCGGCGTAATGGCCTAAAGCTGGCAGAATCTCGGCTTTAAACCGGCCTTCTACTGTGGCTTCTTGCGCCAGACGATGCGAG
>JAIXSW010000509.1 GCA_027484495.1 Gammaproteobacteria bacterium | reverse complement strand
CGTTTTATATCTGTCATATCGCCCGTTGCATCAGGGAACGGGCAAAGCAGCAATGACACAGTGCCGACGGCCACACTGTGATGTGCGCCGTCTCAGCGCGGCAACAACACCTGTGGTACCACTTCACCGGGAATAGCCGGGTCAAACCGGAACAGCTGCCCGGCCAGCGGTTGCTGTTGTAACTGCGCAGCAGTCAAGCCGACCCGGGCTGTGGTGATGTAAAGCTGGTGCAGATCTGGCCCGCCAAACGCCAAATTCGTTACATTGCTAACCGGCAACGCCACACGATTTGTCAGCAAGCCATTGGCGTCAAACCGGCAAATGCCACTGCCCTGCCACTGTGCCACCCACAAGCCGCCCGCAGCATCCAGCGCCATCCCATCCGGAAAGCCCTGCTCTGCAGTAAAACGAATAAAACACTGCTTGTCCGACAGGTCGCCGTCGGCTGAGACGGCAAAACGATAGATTTCACGGCTGGCTGAACTGGCGTGAAACAGCTGACGACCGTCAGCGCTGAACACCGGACCATTGCTGACGACATACCCGGTGTCGACACAATACAAACCACGCTGATCCAACCGGTAAAGTTGCCCGGTCGGCGCTTGTTCAGCATTGTCCATAGTGCCAAACCAAAGCCGGCCCTGGCGATCCGCCCCACCATCGTTCAGCCGGTTACCTGCTGGCTCTGAGCTCAACAGCGCCGTATCTAATGGCGTCACCAGACCCGTGTCCGGATCAAGCCAACCAATGCTGCGACACATTCCCAACAGGAATAATGGCCCCTGACTACCGACCAGCCAGCAGCCGGGTTCCTGCAACGCAATACGGCCCGCCAGCTGGCTGGCAGGTTCAAACCAATATAACCAGGGATGCAGGATGTCGACCCAAAACAAACGTTGCCGCACAGGATCCCAATGGACTCCTTCCGCCAGCGCGGCGGCAGATCCGGGGCAGACTTGCGCATGGTCTGCAGCAATAACTTGACTGGATGGCATCTGATACTCGTTGTTGTCATTCAGGACGCGCCGGCGACGTTTACAGCACTACAGACATCAGGCCGGCAGCAAAGGCTACCAGCAGAATCAGCTGCCGTAAACGTTGGCCAGGCAGATGGCGCCCCACAAAACCCGACATGCCCCAGCCGATCAGCAGAGCCGGCACAGATTGCAGAAACAACCAGAGATCAGCCCAGCCGGAAATGCCACCCAACCACAACACCACCATGCCAAACACATTGATATAGAGGAAAAATACACTGAGATTTGCATTGCGCTGTTTTGGTGGCGCATGCTGATACAACAACCCCATCGGTGCGCCACCCGCAGATGTGGTAGTCCCCATAAAACCGGAAAAGATGCCGGCAATAAAGTTATTGCGTGGACTCAGTTGCGGCCTCGCCCCAATCACTGATAGCAACACTGCAATAACAATCAGCGCGCCAAACAACATGCGATATTGTGAAAAAATCAGCACCGACATCAGCAACGCCGCGCCTAACACACCGACAGTGCCACCGGCCAACGCATAGCTGGTTTGGCGCCATTGCAGATCCTGATGGTTGCGGATCGACATCAACAACGTCAGCAGCAAAGCATTCAGGATCATCGGCCCTGGCACATATTGCGGCGCCAGCAAAAACAGCAGTGGTGCACTGAACAGGCCAAGACCAAATCCCAATAAGCCCTGCAGACAGGCGCCAATCAACAGGATCAGGTTTACCAGTAATACTTCAATCAATCAGACAGCCTCTTGATCATCGCGGCACAGAAAGTAAATCATTTTAATATTATAATACAAATAGAAAAATACAAGAGAAGACATCTACTTGCAACATCAGACCTGGTGAATTTCCGCAAGCAGATTGGCACATTGACGTTGGATAAGGGGGAATAACCTATATACGGCGTGTGGCGAGCATCATGTGCCGAGCATCGTGTGACGCCCATCGTGTGACGAGCATCGTGTGACGCCCAACAGCTTCAATTGCGCGTAGCTACTATCGCATTCGACCGCTATACCGGCTCAGCGCAGCGTCAGCGTATATTTTCCAACATCAGCAGCTGATAAGTTTGTATAAAAGGAATTGCGGGCGACTACACCCAGCCGCCGTCAACAATGACACTTTGGGCAGTCAACATCCGGCTGTCGTCGGCGGCGAGGAATAAAGCCATATCGCAGATGTCGTCCGGCTCCAACGGTTGTTTGATGGACTGATGCCGGTTGATTTCTTTTACCGTATCAGCGTCCAGCCAGCGCGCCAGCTGGCGTTCAGTCATGACCCAGCCCGGGATCAGACTATTAACGCGAATATGGTCGACGCCATAACGGCCGGCCAGTGTGCGGGTCAGGCCTTCAATCGCTGCTTTGGCTGTGGTGTAAGCCGGCATGCAGGTTTGTTTAATCCGCCAGCTGATCGACCCCAGATTAATAATACTGCCGCCGCCCAGCTGCTGCATTTGTGGTAACACCGCTTGTGCGGCGAAAAAATAATGGCGCAGATTTACCGCAAAACGTTCATCCCAATACTCCACAGTCAGCTCTTCAACCTGATGGCGGGTATCATCAGCCGCATTGTTAATCAGCACACTGATCAGGCCAAAATGCTGCTGCGCCTGACTGATGCAGGCCTGTAATGCGTCGATGTCCCGAATGTCACAATGCATAAATAACGGCGGGTGGCCACCATGATGGCTGACCTGGCGCACCAGTGCTTCACCGGGCTCGCGGGCAATATCGACAAAAGCCACCTGAGCGCCCTGCAGACAAAAGCGTTCGACCATCCGGGCGCCAATGCCGGTGCCGCCGCCACTGATAAACACCACTTTGCCGTTCAGACTGGGGTAACTCGCTTTGTGGTTCAGCTGTTGTTGCATGGTGATCCCTGTGTACTGCCGGCGAAGTCGCTTAGCTGCGTCTTTTTATTTCAGCTTCGATAAAGGTCATCGCTTCGTCAATCAGATGCGTCATCAGATTCTTCGCGCGCTCTGGCTGACGATTACGGATCGCCGTGCAGATTTTGGCATGATCTTCTGCCACCGCGACATCATTGGCCTTCGCCGGTGTCGTGTGCTGAATACTGACATTCAGCGCCGTGCTGATAAAATCGCGCAACTGGAAAAAGAAGCGGTTCCGACTGGCAAACAACACACTGGTATGGAAGGCCAGGTCGGCATCATGCATGCTGGCGCTGGGATCTACCGCGGCGACGCGCATCGCTTCGACGGCTTTTTCAATCTGATCGATGTCTTCATCGAGTGCGAATTCTGCGGCAAGTGCGGCGGCCTGAGGTTCTATCGCCAGCCGCATTTGCAGAAATTCTTTTAACACGTGTAATGATGGGCTGCTGTTGAGTAACCAGCTCAATACGCTGGTGTCATACAGGTTCCAGTTGCTGGGCTGTTCAACACTGATCCCCTGACGTGGCCGGGACGAAATCAGGCCTTTGGCTGCCAGCATTTTTACCGCTTCACGCACTGCGGTGCGGCTGATGCCGTATTCTTCACAGAGCTGTGCTTCCGTCGGTAAACCTGATTCGCAGCTGTATTCACCGGCCACAATGGCACGTCCCAGGTCGTTGGTCACTTGCTCGGACAGATTTAAATTCTCAATGATACGAACCATGATGGCTCCTCCAGACAAAGTTGGGCTGGCGTCTGATTGCCGCGGATGCTGTCATATTAACATATGTTGTGACGATATCCGCCAAACACCTGCACGCCTATATGGAATGAGACTCAGGCTCTCGCTCGGCGCTCGCGTACACATCAGTCGTCGCAATGTACCAACTTGCCGAAAAACCAGATGAAATTCAAGCTTTAAACCTATTTTCCCCCGACATCCTGCCAGCGACAGCCTCACCGCTTTGACCACTGACGATCGACACCGATCAGGCTTCCTATTATTAATTTTGTATTATAATATGCTTTATGAACAATAATTGCCCATCCAGTGCCATGGTTCAGCTGCCAAGGCGGCGTGATGAGCTCAAAAAAGGACAGAGGACATGGTTGAACTAAGTACGATGGACTGGCTGGTACTGGCTGGTTTTGGTTTGCTGATGATCGGGGTCGTTGTCGCCTCGATGCGGCAAAAAGAAGAAGATACCGCCGATTATTTTCTGGCTGGCCGTAATGCCGGTTGGTTGGTCATTGGCGCGTCGATTTTCGCCTCCAATATCGGCTCCGAACATCTGGTCGGTTTATCCGGCTCCGGCGCGGAGTCCGGTATGGCGTTGGCACACTGGGAATTACAATCCTGGATCATCTTGTTACTCGGCTGGCTCTTCGTGCCTTTTTACTGGAGCAGCAAGGTCTACACCATGCCGGAGTTTCTCGAGCGGCGCTTTAATCCACAATCCCGCAGCTTCTTATCGGTGATCTCGCTGGTTAGCTATGTTCTGACCAAGGTCGCGGTGACGGTCTATGCCGGCGGTGTCGCCTTTAAAACCATTCTGGGTATTGAAAGTATCTGGGGCATCGACTTTTTCTGGATCTCTGCCGTAGGGCTGGTCGTACTGACAGGTATCTACACCGTGCTCGGCGGCATGAAAGCGATCATGTGGACGTCGGTGATCCAGACGCCTGTGCTCATTATCGGTTCTGTGGTGATCCTGGTGGTCGGTTTGGATAAAGTCGGTGGTTGGGCTGAGATGGAACGGCTGAACGGTGAGAATATGCATTTGATGCGTGCCACCACAGACCCGGATTTCCCTTGGCCGGGCATCTTGTTTGGCTCTTTTATCATTGGTTTCTGGTACTGGTGTACCGACCAGTACATTGTGCAGCGCGTGTTGTCAGCCAAAGGCATTCAGGCGGCACGACGCGGCGCGATTTTCGCCGGTTATCTGAAATTGCTGCCGGTATTTATTTTTCTGGTGCCAGGTCTGATCGCCCATGCGTTGCAGGCGAAAGGCCTGATCTCATTTGATAGCGCCGATCAGGCGTTCCCGACGCTGGTCGCTGAGCTGCTGCCATCCGGCGTCAAAGGTATTGTCATTGGCGGCCTGGTGGCCGCACTGATGAGTTCGCTGGCATCTTTATTCAACTCATCCGCGACGCTCTTTACCATCGACTTCTATAAAAAATACAAACCGGAATCCACTGAACAGCAGCTACTGAAAGTGGGTCGCATCGCGACAGTGGTGGTTGTGGTGCTGGGCATTTTGTGGATCCCGGTGATGAGCCTGATCGCCGACGTGTTGTACGAATATCTGCAAAGTGTGCAGTCGCTGATTGCACCGGGGATTGCCGCAGTGTTTTTATTAGGGATTTGCAGCAAGCACATCACGCCGACGGCCGGTTATGTCGGCCTTGTTGCCGGCTTTGTGCTTGGCATGATCCGCCTGGTATTTCTGCCGTTTCGTGAAGCGATCCATGGCACGCCCATCGCCTGGGTGGTCGAAATGAACTGGCTGTATTACTGCGTCTTGCTGTTTGTGGTGGTCTGTATCATTGTGATTAGTCTGAGTTTCGTCACCAAAGCTCCGAGCGAGGAGAATGTGCGTGGCTTGACGTTTTCCACACTCGGCAAAGACACCTTACAGGATGTGATCAAAGGGCTGGATAAGTGGGATTACATTCATACCAGCGTGATTCTTGGCATCACGGCCTTTATCTATTGGCGCTTCTGGTAAAAAGCCGCAATTTCGCGGAAGCCTGCGCTGCCGGCTTCCGCTTTTGCTGATTTAATCCGGCTGTTCCGGCGCAAATAGCGGAAACCCCTCTGCATCAAATGGCAACACCCGCAACCGGGTGTGCCGGTTCGGATCTGTCAGCGGTGTACCCTGCAAATCCCGATAATCTCTGCTGTGATACACCATCAAGTCGGTTTTGCCATCTTCGGCCAGCACAAAGCTATTATGCCCCGGGCCAAAACGTTTTAACGCGGCATCGGTGGCAAATACCGGCTCGGCGCGCTTGTGCCAGCTGGCTGCATTGAGCAGGTCCGCGTTGGCGTCCGCCCAGAGCAAACCCATGGCATAACGATGGTCGGTAGCACTGGCAGAATAGGTGACAAAAACCCGGCCCTGTTTGACCAGCACCGCCGGGCCTTCGTTGACCTTATAACCCTGAACTTCCCAAGGTAAGGTCGGCTCACTGATTTTCACCGGCGTGCCTTTGATCTTTGTCGGACCGTCCATCGCTGCGATCCACAACGCTGAGTTATAAGTTTGGGCCAGATCCTGTTGTGCCCAAAGCAGGTAACGCTGGCCGCGATGCTCAAAAGTGGTGGCGTCCAGCGCAAAGGTATCCAGATGGGTGCTGAGTTCACCTTCTTCCTGCCATCTGCCCTGAGTGGGGTCTGCCGATTTGTTCGATAACACATACATCCGGATGTGGAAGGGGGCGTCGATGCGGCTGGCGGCAAAATACAGATACCAGCTGTTGTTGATGCGGTGCAGCTCCGGCGCCCAGATATTGGCACTCATAGGTCCGCTGGCTTTTTTCTGCCATACCCGCACCGCTTTCGCCGTTTTTAATCCGGCCAGACTGCAGCTGGATCGGATCTCCAGTGCGGAAAAATCCGGTACTGTGGCGGTAAAGTGATAACAACCGCTCTGCGCATCGCGATAGATAAAAGGGTCTGCCCGTTGCAGCAATAACGGATTTTGCGGCAAAGTGACGGCAGCCCCCACCTGAAATGCAAGCAAACCGCCCAAAGTGAAAACAGCCAAGCGCATCGTTTAATCTCCTGTGGTCGCCGCTCTTGTGAGCGTCGGATCTATTCTGTACTATTAATATTGTATTACTTATTATCAAGAATCAACCGGGCAGGAGCAGCTAAGATGCATTATCGGATCACCACCACATTGACCACTCTCGCGCTGTTATTGTGCAGCCCGCTGACCCAGGCAAAACAACTGGAAGTGCATGATCCGGTGATGGCCAAAGCCGGTGGTCAGTACTATGTGTTCAGTACAGGCCCCGGCATCACCATCTATCAGTCCAAAGACATGCAGCACTGGCAACCTGCCGGCCGCGTGTTCGCCACTGAACCGGACTGGGCAAAACGCATTGCGCCAGGTTTTGACGGCCATCTGTGGGCTCCGGATATCTTCGAAAAAGATGGTGTTTTTTATTTGTATTATTCGGTCTCTGCATTTGGCAAAAACACCTCAGCCATCGGGGTAGCCACCAACAAAACGCTGGACCCAACGGCGAAAAACTACCAATGGCAGGACCAGGGCATTGTGCTGCAATCAGTGCCGGAGCGTGACCACTGGAATGCCATTGATCCGGCAATTATCCGCGATGAACGCGGCGATCACTGGATGAGTTTCGGTTCGTTCTGGGAAGGTTTAAAACTGGTCAAACTGGACGCCAGCCTGACCCGTGTGGCCGAACCACAACAGTGGCACAGCATCGCGAAACGGCCGCGCAACCCGGCACTCCCCGACGGCGAACCGGGTGATGGTGCTATTGAAGCCCCATATATCTTCCATAAAAACGGCTATTACTACCTGTTTGTCTCGTTTGATAAATGTTGCCGCGGCAAAGACAGTGACTACAAAATCATGGTCGGTCGCAGTAAAAGTCTGACCGGGCCTTATGTCGACAAAACCGGTAAAGCCATGCTGCAGGGCGGCGGCTCTTTAGTGTTGCAAGGTGACAAAGACTGGGTGGCTCTGGGTCATAACGCCGCTTACAGTTTTGATGGCAAAGACTATCTGGTGTTTCACGCCTATGAAACCGCGGATAAAGCCCTGCAAAAACTGAAAGTGCTGCCGATGCAATGGCAAGACGGCTGGCCTGTGGTTGAACAACAAGCGCTGAATCAGTACCGGACGACCCTGACCAATCAATAAGTCACTCGTCAGACGATTTTCAAACCATCACAAGCTTAAGCAAAGCCAGCAATCATGCTGGCTTTGCTGCTTTTTAGTCAGTGCAGAACATTGACAAACCCAAGCGATAACCCTAAACCGTGCAGGTCTGAGCAGCATAGACACTTGCTGGCTGGGTCATCAGGGCTGGCCGGGTTTACCAAAGCGCGGCATGCCGTCCTGGTCCCACCGGATGGTTTTTACGAAGGTGTGCCGATCCGGATTCCATAACGGATCGCCTTCGATTTCGGTGTATTGCCGGCAATGGTATACCAGCACATCGGTGCCATCCGCCAGCGTGGTAAAACTGTTGTGGCCGGGACCAAACATTTTCACCGATGCATCGGTCTGAAACACCGGCTGCTGTGCTTTGTGCCAGCTTGCCGGGTTCAGAACATCGGCCTTGTCGTCGGCGCAAAGCAATCCCATGCAGTAGTTTTCGTCTGTCGCGCTGGCCGAATAGCTGATGAAAATCTTGCCATGACCTTTGAGTACCGCCGGGCCTTCATTGACCCAGAAACCGCGAATTTCCCAGTCCAGCTCAGGCTTCGTTAACAACACCGGCGTGCCTTTAATCGCCACCGGTGACGCCATTTCGGCGATGTACAAATTCGAGTTCCCGGTGATACCCGGGCCTTTTTGTGCCCACAGATAATACAGTTTGTCCTGGTGGTAAAACGTCGTTGCATCCAGACAAAAGGTATCGATGCCGGTTTCGACCTGACCGACGAATTCCCAGGCGGCCGTTAATGGGTTATCCCCTGTGGCCCGAATCACATACATGCGGTGCTGAAACAGATTGTCTTTAATGGCGCGGCTTGGCGCCGCAGCAAAATAGACATACCAGCTGCCCTGATGAAAATGAATTTCCGGCGCCCAAATCAACTCAGAGTAAGACCCTTGTTCAGGTTTACGCCAGACCATCACCGTTTCGGCGGTCGCTAAATCTTCCAGCTGCCGGGCGCGGCGCAGTTCAATGCCATCATAGGCAGGCACTGACGCGGTGAAATAATAAAAACCATCGGTATGCCGGTAGATAAAAGGGTCAGCACGTTGTGGAATTAAAGGTACATTGCTGTTAAGCATGAGTCGGAGTTCCTTCTGGGACTGCAGATGAAGCGGGAACGGCTTGCCGGGCCACCGGCGCAACCTGTAATTCAGCCAGTAACTGGCGATAAGCGGCATCAGTAATGCGATAGCGCTGCATCAGCACCCCAACACCATAATGGAACACGCCCGGGATCACGGTCAGCATCAGCGCGATGCCGGTCAGTGCGAGTTCTGATTGAGCGACATCCGGCTGATAACCAAAACCGGCCAGCAACCAACCGACCACGGCCCCCGCTACACCCATGCCGGCTTTCTGGCAAAATGAAATGCCGCCGAATGACAAACCCGCCACGCGTTGGCCGGTTTTGTGTTCACCGTAATCAACCGCTTCGGCAATCGCCGACCAAAACACCGGGGCATGTAAATCCACCACAAAAGAAATCAGGAAGAACAGCACAAACGCCAGCACCACATCACCGGGGCCGACCAGCATAAACATCAGCAGACTCAGCACGCCCACAGCCATTTGGCTGTATTTAAACAACTTGACCTTGCAATACACTTTGGTGATCCAGGTCGAGGCCACCATCGACAAAATCGCAGCGCCGACACCGGTCGACAGGAACAGCGACTGCATGGTGGTGTCACCGCCCAAGTAGTATTTGGCGTAATACAGCGCCACAGAACCGCGCACGACATAACCGACAGTGCCCAGCACACAAACGCCGCACAGCACCAGCCACTGGTCATTTTTCAGTAGCAGCGCAAATTGCTGCGCCAGCGGCTGCTTGTCCACCTGATGTTCCAGCCGCTCTGTTGTGGTGAAAAAACAAAACAGGAAAAACACCACGGCCAGGACCGCCATCAAGCCCATCGCCGCCTGATACCCGGCCGCACGATCACCTTGCCAGTAATCGGCACCGGCCAGAATGGGCACGATAATAGTGACTAAAAAGGCGGCAATTTTGGCGAAGAACAGGCGATAACCATTGGCGGATAACCGTTCTTTCGGGTCATCCGTCAACACGCCGATCAACGAGATATAAGGGATCGTCACCGCCGTAAACATCAGCGTGACAAAAATATAAGTGCTGTAAGCCCACACCAGCTTGGCGTTGTAATCCAGATCGGGCGTACTGAAAGTTAAGAACACCGACAGACCAAAAGGCACGGCAAACACCAGCAAATATGGTCGGTAGCGGCCCCAGCGACTGGTATATTTATCGGTGATCATGCCCATCAGCGGGTCGGTAATGGCGTCGAGGATCCGGACCACCAATAACATCAGTGCCATATCCGAGGGCTTCATCCCGTAGACGTCGGTGTAGAAGAACGTGATGATTAGCATCATCGCCGAGATCACGACGTTGACCGCCATATCCCCGGCACCAAAGCCAATTTTTTCCAGATGCGATAATTTATGCGCGCTCATCACGCGGTTCTCCCCTGTCTGTCGGGCGTATGCGATGCATTAACCCGTACTTGTGTCTGGCAACCTGAAGCTGCCTTATTGTTGTCTGTTCAAGATAATATTGTAGGATAATTGGTGCAACTGTTAACGCTGTTATCCGGTTAAAAAAAGCCCCGCTTGGCGGGGCTAAAACACATCACACCAAATCAACTATCACATGGAGTAGCGCACACCAAGCGCAAAAGTGCGGCTGTACAAGGCGGTACCAAAGTTATTTGTTGTGGCATTGCTACCGTAATAACTCTGATACAACTCGTTGGTCAGGTTGGTCCCGTCCAGCGTCACTTCGAAGTTGTCGTTTAAGCGATAGCTCAGCTGGAAGTCCATACTGGCTTCAGCACGACGGCGCATTTCCAACGGGTTGGCAAACAGCGCGGCTTCATAGTTCGCCAGGAAGTCATCCCGCCATGAATACGACAACCGCATGCCTAACTTGTCTTTGTCATAAGCCAGAACAACGCTGTATGACGAGTCCGACACACCAAACACATCGGTATCTTTGTAGCCGGTGATTTCACCTGCAGAGTTGGTATCCGGTGTGGTCTGCGACGACGACAAGCGGGTATAGCTGGCTTGCACGCCAAAACCATCCAGCAGTTGCGGCAGATTCTCCGGGAACCAGACCAGGCCAAGCTCAGCACCGGACAACTCGCCGTTGGACGCGTTGTACGGCTGGGTCAGAATAAATTTGTATGGCGTTGGGTCTGTCGCAGACTTGTCATGCGTCACTGCACGGCGAAAGCCAACGACAAAACCATCGACATCACGGCGGAACAGCGTGCCGTATAACGAACTGGATTTGGCGAAGTACCATTCCAGCGACAAGTCATAGTTTTGCGACTCGGTAGGTTCCAGATCCGGATTACCACCACCGGCGGTGCCGTAGCCAATCCCGGTCACGTCCTCGTTATAGATAATCAGCGGGTTTAAGTCGCCGAACGATGGATAACGCAGGGTTTCGGTATAGGCAAAACGCGCCTGCAGATCGTCGGTCAGTTCATAACGCGCTGTCAGACTCGGCAATAATTTACGGGTTTTGCTGTCACCGCCGGTTACCGGCTGTGGCACGCCCGGTGCGGTTTCCTGGTAAAACAACGAATCAGTGTCGATACCGGTGTAACGGACACCAATCTCGCCATCCAGGGTGCGGCCGGCCAGTTCAGTTTCGTATTTCCCTTGCAGGTAAACCGATAAAGTAGTGGATTCGATGTCAAAAGACCGGTTTAAACCCAGCTTGGTCATGCCATAAATACCGCGGTATTTATCTGCATTGCTGCGGATCTCATGGCCATTAGCGACAGTCCAGCTACTCGGTACATTGGCTTCGCCATCCATAAAGCCGCTGTTGGTATGGGCCAATCCTGGCAGTGACGCCACATTCAAACCGCCGCCGCAACAGCGGTCCTGCCGGCTGAAGGCCGTCTCAGCACCGCGCTTGTCGTAGCGCACACCAGTATCAATCCGGGTGATAAAACCACTGCGGCTGTAGGTCAGATCTGAAGTGAAAGTCACCGCATCGCCCTGATCGCTGTTGGCATTGTCGTACATACCATCAATCAGATAAGACGCCGGATTGACCATATCTGCTTCGTTTAACGCCGCAGTCGCCGGGTCATCTTCAAAATTAAAGCCTGGCACGCCGCCGTGTTCGTTAAAGTCCACATTCAGTTTGTAAGTGGCACCCGGGCGAATAAAGCGCATCGCAAAAAAATCGCTGTCGTATTGGCTGTCCTGATACACCACTTCTGATTTTAACGTCAGATCTTCGTTTAACTGCCAGGTTCCGCCTAAGGCATACAGGTAACTGTCAGTTTTCCCGGTTGATAAATCACCGCTGGTAAAGACCCACGGATGCAATACCGAACGCGATTTGACGATATTGGTGCCAGGATGCAGGACCACGTTACCGGCCGCTTTCGCTTGCGCTGCATTCATGCCGGCATAATCGCCCCACCAGTCAGCGAAGGAGAAAAACAGGCTGTTAAAGCCTTCGTTGCGATAACCGTTGTAGAAAGTCTCAAACACGTATTCAGAGTTTTCATCCGGGGCAAACTGGAACGACAGATTAGCTGCCGGACGTTCACGTTCACCGTTGTAATCGCTCTGGAAAATTGCATCACGGCCCAGCATGTAAGGCGTGGCTTTGCCATTGATGTTAAAAGTTGAGCCTGCCGCTGAAGGTAAACCTTCCAGCAAACCGGCTTGCCAGATTGGGTCTTCACTGACACCCCCCCGGTTTGGCCAAACCCGCTCAAAAGGGGTAAAAGGCGCGGTGGTGCTCTCTGTCATAAAAGGCACCATGGCACCGGCGGTCACGCTTTGATCGCGATAACGCAGACGGGAATAGGATAAGTTCACCAATGCCCCCACCTGACCTGCGCTGGTGGTCCACTGATTCGACGCCAACGCACTGATAGTCGGGTTGGTTTCTTCGTTTTGTTCGGTGTAAATGCCGCGGCCGGCTACGATAAATTTCGAACCTTCAAAATCAAATGGCCGCTGCGTTTTCACATCAATAGCCCCGGCAATACCACTTTCAATCTGGCTGGCAGACCGGGTTTTATAGACATCAACCTGCTTTAACAAGCTGGCCGGAATATCCTGCAGCGCAACAGCGGTGCCTGCAGCAGTGAAGATGTTGCGACCGTTCACGGTCGTGGTGATATCACTTAAACCACGGATGGATACGCCGGATACTTCGCCGGAGCCGCGGTTAGTGACCTGAACGCCGGTCACGCGTTGCAGCGACTCGACGACGTTATTATCCGGAAATTTACCGATATCTTCGGCAACGATGACATCAACAATCTGTTCTTCCAGACGTTTGACACCTAAGGCTTTGTTCAGACTGCTGCGGATCCCTTTCACCTGAATCACTTCAATCGATTCAGCGGTTTCTTTGTCTGTTTTGGTGGTTGCAGCTTCCTGCGCATAGGCAACCTGGCCGGAAAGGACCAGCAGGATGGCGCTGGACAAGTGGCTTCGCTTAAACATGGGTCGTCTTCTCCCGTCATTGTGTATGAACGCCGTGTAAGTCCATTACAACCCGAACTCTTCCGGCTTATTGTTTTGTCCATGTACAGGTTGCAGAGCACTGATACCACTGCAAAACCGATACTGTCAAATTATTGTAGTTTTATAATACTATTGTATGATTATTTAACTGTCAACAACAGTTGCTGTTTCACTACATTTTTATTTCGTGATTTAAATCAATTATTTAGGTGTTTTTCACAGAAAAAGGGACCGCGTTAGCGGATCCCTTCACTCGTCATGATCACGCGTTGCAGCGTACCGTCGGCGTTATAGTGCAATGGATCTATCGCCACAGAGCGCCGGAAACGGCCACCGCTCTGACGGCCCTCTGCCGGAGGCACAGCGCCGGTGTGATAGATGAAGTAGGATTTGCCCTGAAACTCGATAATCGCCTGATGGTTGGTTTCTGAGTTACCGGCAATTTCGTTCAAAATGCCCTGATATTGCCAGGGACCATGAATACTGCGGCTGGTGGCATAACAGATCTTTTCCGGAAAGCCGCAGGCGTAAGACAGATAATACAGATCACCTTTGCTGTGCACCCAAGCAGCTTCAGTAAAGTCTTTTAAATCAATGGTTTTTATTTCACCATCGAGCTCAGTCATGTTCGGCTTCAGCTTGACGTACTTGGGGACTACATTGCCGAAAAACAGATAGGCCTGACCGTCTTTATCAATAAACACAGCCGGATCTATGTCATCCCAGTCATTTTTGGTCTGCGTGGTCATGTCATTGGTGACCAGCGCTTTGCCGATAGCGTCTTTAAAAGGCCCGAGCGGGCTATCTGCCACTGCTACTCCAATGGCAAAACCGGGTTTGTCGTCTTTGTGGCGTACCGTGGGGTAGAAATAAAACTTGCCGTTACGGGCAATCGCATGGGCTGCCCAGGCATCGCCTTTGGCCCATTTGAAGTCGGTTGCTTTCATCACCGGCCCATGCCGCTGCCAGGTTTTCATATCATTGGAGCTGAATAACAACCAGTCATGCATGACAAAAAAACCATTGTTATCAGGGGCTTCATCATGACCTGTGTACAAATAGACCCTATCACCATGCACGAGAGCGGCTGGATCCGCCGTCAGCACATCAGTAAACAACGGATTCGCCGCCTGCGCGGGCGCTGCCAGTTGTAACAACATGGCGAGACCACTCAGCAACAAGGGGCGAAATAAAAATGGACGCATCAGGATTCCTTTTTCTTTGCAGATGGTTGGGCGCTGCGCACAGCACCCAACCATCATATTGTACTATTTTAAACGAATGAGACAGGCTTAAGGCGATACGCTTTGCTGATACAACTGCAACACATCTTCAGCACTGATCGCTTCGCTGTAGATAGTCACTTCATCCAGCATGCCTTTAAACGGGGTGTCCCAGAAGTTCACGCCAAGACCAAAGCCTTTGGTGCCGGTTGCGCCAAATACATTCGGGAAATTACTGCCGCTGAACACCACCTGGCCGTTCAGGTAGATCTTGACAGCGCCACCACTGACGACAAAGGTCAGATGCGACCAGCTGTTCAGCGCCACCCGCTGACCGATCCCGGCGTCATACCAGGCCGTTCCTGACCACAACATAGTATTTTCGCCAACGCCGCCATGGCCACGCGGTACCAGGCTGACCCAGCTGCTCAGATTGGCATAACCAAAAAAGGCCGTGGTGTAATTGGTTAACTGGGCTGGATTCAGCCATAAAGCCACACTGTAGCTATGATCTGTAATCAGATTATCCGGCAGCCGCACACCGGAACTGCCATTGAGCACCAGCGCCTGACCCCGCACGCCCGGCTGGTAACTCAAAGCACCGCCGGCCTGGTCCAATTTACTACCGGTGCTGCTACCCGCATTAAAGCGGCCCGTCGCATCGGCGAGGTTATTGAGGTCAAAACTGAAGTTCGCCAGCGGCGTTGGCGGCGCTAACGAACGCACGGTCACAACAAAATCACGGCTCTGTTGCAGACCATTCAGATTAACGGTTGCCGTCAGTGTCACCTGCCGATCAGGCTCTGTCAGGCCCGGGCGTGTCACTTTGCCTTGCAGATCTATCGTGCTGGGATCTGAGGATTGCCACTGCACGACACTGGCAAAGGCAGCACTTCGCGGCAGCGTTAAGTCGGCGCGCACGGCCGTGATGTCGCCGAGATTGAGATTGTTGACGGCGATTTGCAGTAGTTGCGCATCCTGTAAGCGGTCCACATCCAGTGCTTTGATCTCAGCTGCTGACAATGCCGTTTCATAGACAGCCAGTTCATCGATCGCACCGTTAAACGGGATATCCCAGTAGTTCACCCCCAGCGCAAACACCGCCTGTGCCTGACTGAACAGGTCACGGAAGTTACTGCCGGTGAACTTCTGTACGCCATTGATATACAGGCTGAGCTGGCCCTGCTGCACACTAAAAGCCACGTGCGTCCACTGATTAAGCGGAATTTGCAGACCGGCACTGCCGTCGAACCAGACCTGACTGCCACTCCATAGCATGGTGTTTTGATCCCAGCTGCGCGGCACCAGACTCAACCAGTTGTCCGGGTTGGCAGCGGCAAAAAATGCCGGCGTAAACTGAGTCAGCACTGCTGGTTTCAACCACAGCGAAACGGTGTAGGTATTGCTGCGGATTAAACCATCCGGCAATCGCACACCATTCTGACCGTTCAGCAGCAACGCCTGTCCTGCTTTACCGCTGGCAAAACTGACAACTCCGCTGCTGTCTGGTCTGCTGCCGGTCGCCTGACCCGGTGTCAGCAACCCGGTGCTATCGGTCAGGTCCTGTTCAAAGCGATACAGTGCTGTGCGGTTGTAGGCTTTGCGCGCTTTGACTTTGATACTGAAAGTTTTTTGTTGCTGCACGCCTTGTAACGTCACTGTTGCGGTCAGTTCCACTGTGGCATCAGAGTTGCCCGCGGCTGGTGGCTCAACTTTGCCGTTGGCAGCAATCACCTGTGGCAATGAAGAGTTCCACTGAATAGATGCGCTTTGGGCGCCACGGCTGGCTAACGACAAGTCAGTCACGGTTTCAGTCGGCAGTGTCAGGCTATTCAGCGTTTGCTGCACCAGATCAGCGGCGCTTAACACTGGCAACCGACTGCCCCAGACGGCTTCACCTTTGACGGATAAAGCACTGAATGTCGGTACCAGTTGTGCCGTATTGTCATTGTATTGCCAGGACCGCACGCCGTTAAAACTGCCAACGCCGTTGATGTTCAGCGTGATTTGCTGCTTGTCGCCCAGCAGATAGCTGCCAGCCAGGTCGCCGCTGATGCTACCGTCGGCGTTCAATGTCAGGTAGACCGAACGGTGCGGTGTCCGGTTGATGTCTTTGCCGTGATTGATGAACTGATAAGTCCCCAAAACATCGGTTTTATCAACCACATTGTCGCCCTGCACTGGCGCATAGCGATGCGGCGCCGCGACCAGCCAGCCGTCTGCATTCACAAACAACTGATGTACGCGAATTTCATGGCCTTCACCTTTATCCGGGAAGCGGGCATGGAAGATCACAAAGTGTTGTTTGCTCGCAGCATCGTACCAGGCAGAGTTATGGCCCGGCGCCATGTAGCCGTGATCGGAACCCGGATCGCCCGGGTTGTGCTCAAACAAATGTCCACCCATCAACTTGACACCAAAGGGGGCAATCGACGACCAGCCACCGGATGCGCCCAGCATGTTACGATCTTCGGCATCAAGGAAAGGGCCTTGCGGCGTGCGCGCACGGGCGATGCGCATGTTGTAGCCATCCTTCTGCGCGAAACCGCCAAAGGACGTAAACAGATAGTAGTAGTCTGATTCCGGGCTGTAGAACATAAAAGGCCCTTCAATCGCACTGAAATAGCCGCCCATGATCTTGGTGCCATAGCCCTGCCCCGGTAACGCGAAGCCGGTTTGCGGATCCAGCTCCAGCACAAAAATGCCACCGGAATAAGAGCCATACACCATCCACAGCCGACCGGTTTTATCAAAAAACACATCCGGATCTATCGCATTCGGATGAATATTGCCGTTGTAGACTTTACCGTCGACGCCAGGGTTTTCGTTGCCGCGATGACCGCTTTTCAGCATTAACCCCAGATTGCGGTAAGGCCCTTCAATATTTTCAGAGACCGCGACACCCAAATAAGAGCGTGATGAATCACATTCGCCGTTTTCCGGCGAGGCACAGTGGTTGTAGTAGAAATAATATTTGCCGTCGGCGAGCTGGATCACGTCGGATGCCCAGGAACCAATATGACCACCGGACCAGGCGATGCCTTCAGCCGCCTCACTTTGATAGGTGGCAAACAGCGGGTTGGCATTGTTAACACCTTCTGCCACCAACTGCCAGTTCATCAGGTCGGTGCTTTTCGCCACCGCCAAATGCGAGCCGAACACGTAAAAACGACCATCGGTTAAACGGATCACCGATGGGTCATGCACGGTCGCGTTCTGATAGGACACCGGCGTTTGCAGGGTCGGATCCGGCAGATTATTGTCAGACAACTGCTGAAACACTGCGGCACTGTAACTAAAAGTGCCGCGGCTGTTGGCGAAGTAAACCCGAACCGGTGTAGTCAGTGACGCCACATCAAAGTAGGGCCGGCCGGCACTGTCTTTGCCATGTGCATTGGTCACAGCATAAGTGCTGCTCGTAATGACCAGTCGCAGCGGCTGTTCTGCTGTCGGCGCCGGAGCCTGCAGAATTTTATTGTCGGTGTAGTAACCGACATTTCGGACTGTCACCCGGGCCCCCTGCTGCACTGTCGCGCCGGTCAGTTGTTGCCACTGCGCGGCCTGAACGCTAAACAGCAGCGCAGGGGTCAGGCTCAGTAAAATGAATGAAAGCAGTTGCTTAACCATGATGCTGCGCTCCTTTGGCAGCCGCGGTGCGCGCCTGGCGTCGCAGCAACAGCAGTGCGCTGCCGACTAACAACAGGCTGGCCGGTGCCGGCACATCTTGGGTGTCAAACTGCAGCTGACCAAAGGTCAGGGTATCACCGAGCACAAAGTCATTGTCCTGCACCCCAAATTCCAGCGACAGATTGCGACCAATCCAGCCAGTCAGATCAAAACGGCCACCTGCGGATAAATCCAGCACATCGTTGCTGTCCAGATCGCGCAGCTGGGCGAAATAAAAATCATCAGTGCTGCTCAGCACGGCCTGAATATCGAGCTGCAGCCACAATGCTTTGCCGACACCGACTGCATTTAATTGCAGGTCCTGATACATCAGCAGGCTCCACAGCTCACGCTGCGCTTGCAGCGCTGTGCTCAGCGTCACACTGCTGCCAGACTGGCTAAATGCTGCTGGGTAATCACTAAAAAGGTCGCCGCTGTCTGTGGCTGAGCTGCCATCTTGCAGATCTGTCCAACTGACCGCTGCTTGCCAATGTTGATAGCCCTGACTGAAATCAGCGTTAAGCAGGCTTGCCTGTGCCATGCCGGTACATCCGAGCAAAATGGGCAGCAGACACCGCCGGAGTGTCTTGTTCATCGTCTTCTCCTGTTGTACCACCGATCAGGCGGTGGCCTTGTTATCTGCCCGAATTGTCGGGCAATGCTCCTCTGCCTGCGGGTTTGCCACAGACATGAAAACTGCGGGTCTGAAGTCGTGGGCCACACAGCGCTGCCTGTGCCAGTGGGACAGGCGAAGGAATACAAGGCCGGAGGACGTCAGGCGCAGTTCTGTTTCGCGAACCACGCAAATGCAATATTGTATTACAATATTAATAAACCATCATATGGGTAACTGTAAAGAGCAAAAATCGGGAATTTTTGCGGATGAATCGATGGGTGTCATGGGAATTGATGCCACAGAATTGGATGAATCGGTGGGTGTCCACGGAATTGTCCGGTATGGTGG